>JAOTVO010000088.1 GCA_029863355.1 Candidatus Krumholzibacteriia bacterium | reverse complement strand
GCGAGTCGGTCGCCGGCGAGTTCCTCGTGGACACCGGCCTGCGCGGGACGGGGATCATGCACACGCCCTTTGTCGACGAGAACGACCTCATCGCGCGCAGCGCGCCGACCGTTCACGCCACCGTCGGCGGCGGCATCGGCGGCAGAGCCACCGCCCACGTCGGCCGCGTCCGCAGTCTCACGCTGGCCGGCGTGACCATCGATGATACCTATCTGAGCTTCTCGCAGGCGACGTCCGGCCTCATCTCCACGGACTACTGCTCGGGGATCATCGGGTCCGCCGTGCTGCAGCGCTACCGCGTTGCCTTCGACTATCCCCGCGGACGCATCCTGCTCTGGCCCGCCGACTTCGACGCCGAGCGCCTCGACTTCGACAAGAGCGGCATGTTCCTGGTCGCCGACATCGCCGACCGCTCCCTGGTGCGCGTCGTCGACGTGATTGCGGGAGCGCCCGCCGCCGAGGCGGGCCTGGCGGTGGGCAACGTGATCCTCTCGGTGGGCGGGCGGCGCCTCGCCGACGCCGGCCTGGAGACGATCCGCCGCATGCTGCGCGCCGAAGCGGGAACGGTGTACGAAGTGGAATACGTTCGCGGCGGCGAGACGCGAAAGACGCGCCTCACCCTGCGGCGCGTCGTCTAGCGCGCCTCAGATATAGTGCTTGCCGGAGCGCCAGGCCTCGTCGAAGGGGACGGTTAGGCCGCGCGCGATCCACACGGTGAGGTTCGATTCGTAGGGCATCGAGTAGCGCGTTTCGACGTGGCCCGCCGCCTCCACCGAAGCGAACACGTTGCGCAGATCGTCTTCGCCGATGCCCACGGCGATCACCACGTCGATCGGCCCCTCGCCCGGTCCCCACAGATAGTAGCTGTTGTGCTGGCTCACCGCCGGCGGGAGGCCCAGCTTGCGCCCGTAGTACGTGATCGCGCCCGCCTCGCCGTAGTTGCCGCACACGATCGCGCACCGCTCGCGCTCCTCCGGCGCCAGCGCGTGGTAGACGCGCGCCACCTCGGCCGTCATCTCTTCCCACCCGAAGCGGTCCGCGTAGAACTGCGGGAGCTCACCCACCACGTTGTTCTCTTCGGGCTGGGGACCGATGCCGATACGCGCCTGGTGGCGGATGAGCGCATCCACCGGGAGAATGGGGACGGCGAGCGGCGCGATCATCGCCCCGCCCGCGGCCAGGGTGACGCCGTAGGCGACGGTCAGCCAGCGCCCCAGCCGGCGGCGCGCCACCGCCTCCGCCGCGCACGCGCCCGCCGCGAGGAGCGGCGCGTAGGCGGCGGTGAGGTAGTAGGGCTTGCTGCGCTGCATGACGAAAAGGGCGAACGCGACCAGGTAGACGACACCGAGGGGCCGAAAGATCTTCATGCGCCGCGTATACATCAAGAACCACAAGCCCGATAGCCAGAGGGGCAGCGATACCGGGTGAATCATGAGGATCTGCTCGCCGAAGAAGGCGGCCGGCGACATAGCGGCGATCTTGTAGCGCTGCGCGTTGGCGATGAACTCGCGCGTCGGCCAGTCGTTGGCGATTTGCCAGACCACGTGCGGCACGAAGAGCACCAGCGCGATCGCCGCGCCCACCCAGGGGTGGACGAGGCGGAGCTGGTAGCGCGCGGGGCTGATGATTACCCCCACCGCGATGCCCATGCCCAGCACGAGCACGCTGATCTTGTTGAGGAGACCCACGCCCAGGATGACGCCCAGCGCCAGCCACAACCGAGGGTCGCCCCCGCGCAGGATGCGCGCGAACACCAGGAGCGCGCCCGTCCACACCACCGGCTCGAAGGCGTTCATCGAGTAGAAGCCGGTGATGGCCAGCCACGTCGGAGCCACCGCCGCGGCCAGGGCGGCCAGGGTCTGCGCCATGCGGCGCCCGCCCAGCTCGCGCGCGATGAGCGCGGTGAGTGCGATCTGGGCGACGCCCAGGAGTGCGGGCAGGACGCGGATGGCGCCCACCGAATCCCCGAAGAGTGCGCGCCACAGCGCGAGCGCGGCGATGGAGAACGGCGGGTGGTCGACGTAGCCCCAGGCCAGGTGGTCGGTACACGCGAGGTAGTAGAACTCGTCGCGAAACATGCCGTAGTTGCCGTTGGTGAGCACGTGGACGAGGAAGTGCGCAGCGGCAAGCACCGCGATCGCGGGCCATGCAAGGGGCGGCGGCGCGGCGGAGGGTGGCGAGGGGTCGGTCATGTCCTGTGTTGTAACGTTTTCCGCTCGCACCTTCAATCTCGAAACGCACCGCCCGGGGAGCGACGCGAAGCGCTGCGCCACGACGGAGCCGCACTGGGCGCGGATTCTGTTGGCACGGGAATCGCGTAATCAGTATCTTACGCCGAGCTACCGGTCACTTCCGGGCCGGCACGGGATGGACAGCGGTGAAACGCAACGACGGTGAGGTCATCATGAAACGCAAGCGAGTGTGGATATTCTCAGCGATCGCGGCCGTGGCGGCCTGGGGTCTGCAGTCCCACGCCCCCGCCGGCCACTCTGCCGCCGGCGAGCCGCGCGGGCCGGCCGCGAGCGGCATGGTCGTGCACATCGACCCCGCGACCGGGGAGTTTGTCGAGCCGCGCGACGGCACGGTGCCTGTCGCGTTGGACAAGGAGATGCTGGATGCGTTGAGCACCTCCGCCGAGGGTCTCGTCGAGACGCCGAGCCCCGTGCCCGGTGGCGGCGTCATGGTGGACCTGCGCGGGCGCTTCCACAGCACCCACGTCGCCGTGGTGGACGGCGAAGGCGGGCTCTCGGCCACGTGCCACTCCGGAGAGCCCCACGCGCACGCCGAAGGGGAGCGATGCGCCGCGACAGCGGGCGCTTCCAGCGAGGAGGTGCAGCCATGAGCGCGCGCCACCTCCTGGCCGGACTGGCCATCGTGCTCGTCGCTTTCGCGAGCGGCGCGCACGCCACGGCCACGATCACAGTCGTCAACCTCGACGGCGCCGGCGAAGGCTTCAACGATCCGACCCCCGTCGCGCCGGTGGGCGGGAACACCGGCACCACGCTCGGCCAGCAGCGCCTCATCGCCTTCCAGTACGCGGCCGATATCTGGGGGCAGCTGCTCAACAGCGGCGTGACCATCGTCGTGAACGCGCAGATGAATCCGCTCTTCTGCGCGCCCACCTCCGCCGTGCTCGGCTCGGCCGGCGCCACCACCGTGCACCGCGACTTCTCGGGTGCACCGGTAGCAAACACGTGGTACTCGCAGGCGCTCGCCAACTCCCTGGCAGGAAGCGACCTCTCCGGCAACCCGGACCTCAGCGCGCAGTTCAACAGCAACCTCAACGGGAGCGCGGGGTGTCTGGGCGGGCGCAGCTGGTACTACGGCCTGGATGCCAGCCCCCCGGGCTTGGACATCGACTTCGTCACCGTGGTCTTGCACGAGATCGGGCACGGCCTGGGCTTCCAGACCTTCGTCAACCAGTCAGGGGTGAAGTTCAACGGCTTCAACGACACCTACATGCTCAACCTCCAGCGCATCGGTGCTTCGCCCAGCAGCTACCCGGCGATGACCGACGCGCAGCGCGCCGCGGCCAACATCTCCGACCCCAACCTGGTGTGGAACGGGGCGAGCGTGACGGCCGAGCACCCCAACGTGCCCGTTACCGCGGGCTTGAACAGCGGCCTGATGCGCGTGCACGCGCCCAACCCGTACCAGGGTGGCTCCTCGGTCTCGCACTGGAGCACGGCCGTCTCGCCCAACGAAGCGATGGAACCGTCCTACACGGGCCCCAACCATGACGTGTCTCTGGCGCTCTATTTAATGGAGGACATCGGCTGGTCGCTGGACGTCGCCTGCACGCCGGCCCTGGCCGCGGTCGTCGACTCCGACACGGCCACGGTGTCGCAGACGGTCTCGACGTGGGAGCTCCAGATCGAAGTGACCAACACGGGCCCATCCACCGCGTTCGGCGTCACCGCCGCGATCACCGACGGCCCGCCCTGGCTGTTCGTCATCGACGGCGCGTGCGCGTACGGCGACCTGGCCGCGAGCGCGGCGTCCTTCGGAGCGGACAGCTACACGCTCGACATCTCCGCGTGGCCGCCGGGCGGTCCGTTCGACGTCGAGCTCACGATCAGCTGGACCGACAACTGCGGCAACAACTACCAGGACGTGCGCACCGTCACGCTCGAGCCCGCCGACCTGGTCACCGGCGCAGACAGTGGCCTCGCGTACAGGAGCCATCTCGAACAGAACGTGCCCAACCCGTTCAACCCCACGACGCTGATCTCGTACGAGGTCGGGCGCGACGCGGGGGTCAGGCTGGTCGTCTTCGATGTCTCCGGACGCCGCGTGCGCACGCTCGTCGACCACGCCCAGCCCGCCGGCCGCTACCAAGCGGTGTGGGACGGCCGCGACGAAGCCGGCCGCACCGTCTCCTCGGGCGTCTACTTCTGCCGCCTCGAGGCGGGCGCCTTCACGCAGACGCGCCGCATGGTCCTCTTGAAGTAAGAACACGGAAACAGAGCGAGAAGAGGCCGGACGGGAGTCCGGCCTCTTTTTTTGCGTTCGGTTCCCGCTTGTGCCAGTGCCTACGAGGTCTTACCCTTTTGGCGGGGGTGGAAGCTACCGGCACAGCTTCGGCGCGGCTGGACTCGACGCATGAAGAAGAAATAGAACGCTCGAAGCCACGACGAGTAAGCGCACGAGACGATCGCGGCAACAACCAAGAGCAAGGAGAGAACAGTGAAGAAATTTGTTCTTTTGCACTACGGGTTTGAAAAGCCCACGCCAGAAATCATGGCAGCCTGGGGCAAGTGGTTCGAGTCAATGAAAGACAATATTATCGACATGGGGGGGCATTTCAGTGGTGGTCGAGAAATCTCGAAAGCTGGAACCAAGGATTTGCCACTGGGACTGGAATCCATCACCGGCTTCACGATCGTGAGCGCGAACAGCCTTGATGATGCAGAGAAGATGGCGCAAAGCAATCCGTACATATCGGGCATCAGGGTCTATGAAATGATGTCGAAGTAGACAAGTAATGGCACAATTAAAACGAATAGGAGTTCTTTCCTCCGCAAAATTGCAGGCTATTCTGATGGCATATGTAGGTTTAATTGCTGGGATACTATATTCATTTGGTGGGGCTATTTATGATGTAGTCACTACAGGTTCGGTGAATTGGGGTACAGCACTCGCATTTTTTGCACTCATAGGTATGCCAATAGTATTTGCTACCTTTGGATTTATGACAGGAGTGATTGGAGCTTCTCTAAACAATTTGGTTGCAAGATGGGTTGGTGGAAGCCACGGCGGTACTGCTTGGAGGTGAACCGGCATGCGCTCATTGTACTCACGGCGCTACACGTTTCTCGGCGGCATCGTGCTGGTGCTACTTCTCTCGGCATGCGGCGAGGATTCGCCGCTCGCGCCCTCGCGGGTCCCCCCGCCCGACGACGGTCCCTTCTATCCGCTTGCCATCGGCAACCGCTGGGAGTTCGACCGCGCGCTCGACATCCGCTACTTAAACGACGCTGACAGGGAGATCTTTCCCCCCTACCTGGCCACGGCGCGCGCGCTGCGCGAGATCGTTGCGGAAGAGGTCATCGCGGGCCGGACCTACCTCGTGGAGTGGGAACAGTTCATCATCGACGGACAACCGCCGGACACCGTCGAATCCTGGGAGCGCTTCCGCCAGGACTCGACGGGTCTCTACCGGGCGGTCGTGGACGGCAGGGTGCCGCCGGGCGAGCTTCCGCCGGCCGACTCCGTCGGCGAGGCCGTCCTGCTCGCCTACCCGCTCGAAGCGGGCGCCAAATGGAACCGCGCCGGCATCACCTATGCCGACATGACCGTCGAGGGCGAGGAGACGCTCACGGTGGATGGGAAGGACACGCCGACCTGGCGGCTGCGGATCGACTACCGCTCGTCGGGCCCCGACGATTTTGCCTTCGACTGGTACGCGCGCCTGGGTCTGGTGAGCAGCGTGCGCCACGGCGAGACGAACGCGATGGACGTTACCACCGGGGAGGTCATCGTCATCGTCAGGCACGAGACGACTTACCTCACGGGCGCATGGCTCGAAGGGGGGCGCTGACGCTAAGTGTCGGCGGGGGGCGACACCTGGGCCAGGATCTTCCGGAATCCGCGCAGCGAGGTGCGCGCGGTGACGGGAATGCGGTTGATCTCCTGACGGCGCCACTGGTGCTGGGCGGTAGGTGCGGCGTCGATGCCGCTGTTTGTGCCGCCGAGCATGGCGCACACGCGGTCGAAGCCGGCGTCGTGAGCGATGCGGTCCACCTCTTCGTTTCCCTGCCCGAAAGGCCAGGCCAGGAACTTGGGCTCGCGTCCGATGTGACGCGCGATCAGCGCGCGCGAGCGGTCGAGGTCGTCGCGGATGCCTGCCTCCCACGTGTCGTGGCTCGTGAAGGCCTCCGATCCGCCGCCGGCGGCGAGGAAGATGGGCGCACTCGCGCTCTGGTGGGTGACGCGGTAGTGGAGATCGTGGCTGTGCGACTCGATGGCGAACACGCCGCTGTCGCTCATGGCGCGTAGCTCGGCCCACGACATCCCGTCCACGCCTTCCCACTGCTCGCCGACGTGGTTGGTGATGACGAAGGCGGTGGCCGTGAAGCCCTGGCGGCTGAGAATGGGCCAGGCGATGTCGAAGAGACTGCGGTCGCCGTCGTCGAAGGTGATGACGACGGGTCGCGGCGGCAGGTCGCCCAGGCCGCGCTGCCAGCGGTCGAGCTGTTCGAGGGTGACGGTCTGGAACCCTTCGTTGCGCAGCGTGCGCATCTGTTTCTCGAAGGCGTCCGCCGTGACCGTCCAGATCTCGTTGTCGTCGAGCAGCGGCAGGCTCAGCACGACGTAGCCGAGCACCTTGAGGAAGCGCAGCAGACCGCCGGCGTCGCGCAAGTAGTGGTAGCAGAGGACGGGCACCTCGATCGGCCCCGGCCCGGGCGCGATGGCGGCCACGGTCAGGGTGTCGCCAAGCACGGCGCTCTGGCCCATGTGCGTCTTCACACGCTCGCCCGCGCTCTGGCCCAGCATGACCATGGTTCCCATGAGCAGCACGAAGAGAACCATGGTGATGAGCGCGGCGACGATCGCGCCCACGGCATCACGGAAGATATCGGAGCCACGCATACTCTCTCCTCAGCGCGCGAAGCGGTAGTCCGCGGTGATGGTGAACCCGTCGGCGTTGTAACCGGAGCGCGTGTCCAGGCGCGACTGCGACGCGTAGACGCCGGCGGTGAGGGTGAACCCGCCAGCCACGCGCGCCGACACCGAGCCGTCGAGCGCGCCCGAACCGTACCAGTCCGCCGAGTCTTCCTTTTCGAGCCCGATGCGCCCGCCCAGGACGAACTGGAAGCGGGCGAGGTCGATCTCGATCTCGAGGCGCTCGTAGAGCGTGAGGTAGCGGTCGGGGTTGTAGTAGCCGTGGTCGAGCGTCTTCGAAAAGTCGAAGAAGCCGAAGACGGTGTGCGAGCGCACGCGGTTGGGCACGGGGCCGGGGATGCGCGCGCGCGGCTCCCATACGAGACGCTCCGAGAATGCGAACTTGTCGTTGTCGTCGCTGAAATCGGTCCACGCCGCCGAGGTCACCGCCATCCACCGCGGGGTGAAGCGCCAGTCCACGCCGGCGTTGAGTTCGAAGACGCTAATGCCGCGGAAGACGGGCTCGGGGTTGTCGAGCGAGCCGCGGTAGGCGCCGAAGTCCATGCGCAGGTAATCGCCCGGCGTGACCGTGAGATAGCCGTCGAAGACGAAAAGGTCGAGGTCTTCCTTCCAGAACGCTTCCGGACCGAGCGCGGTGCGGTTGAAATCGTTCCACTGGTAGCCGAGGTTGAATGAAAGCGCGAGCAGACTGGAGAAGCGCCGGTCGAGGAGGAGCTTCAGCTCGTCGCGGGCGACCTCGGGAAGCAACGGCTGCGTGATGCGTGTGTGCGCGTAGTAGCCGCGCCCTCGCGAGAGATAGTCGGGCGAGAGGCCGGCGATGAACTCGTGGCGGCGGCGCTCGATGTCGTCGCTGTCCCGGTTCTGCGCGTAGGTGTAGGTCGCGCCCGGCGCGCGCGCGCGCGCAATCTCGCCGGAGAGTTCCGCGAGCTCGTCCCCGTCAGCGCCGGCGAGCACGCCCGCGGCGAGGTCGGGCCTTCCCATCCACCGGTAGGCTTCGGCCAGGCCCCCGCGCACCTCCGCGTTGTCGGGGTGTGCGGCGAGCATCTCGTCGTAGAGCGACGCCGCCTCGCGGTGACGTCCGGACCAGTTGATGGTCTGCGCGCGGCCGACGCGCGCATCGAGGTTGTCGGGCTCGTCGGCGAGGATGCTGTCGTAAAGGGCCACCGCGCCGGCGTAGTCGTCCTTCCAGCTCGTCACCTTGGCGATGGCCAGGCGCACCTCCGTCTCGCGCTCGCCCGCCATGGGAAGGATGTGGCGGTAGTAGGCGATGGCCTGGTCGTGCCGGTCCGACCACGCCAGCGCGCGCGCCAGGCCGAGGTGGTTCTCGAAGTCCTCGGGGTGGTAGGCGGTGGCGACGGTGAACCACACGACGGCCGAGTCGTGCACCTCCGCCCACGTGTACTGCAGAGCCAGCTCCTTCGCGATCGCCGGCTTGACGTCCCGGTCGAGCGCGGCGGCCTCCAGGTAGAGCGCGATGGCCTCCCGGTGCCGGTCCTCGCCGGCCGCCGCGCGCGCGCGGCGTACCCGTTGCGCGGCATCTTCGTTGACGGCGAGCGCCACCCCGGTCGCGCACACGACGGCGACGAATACCGGCCATCCGCGCATTACGCACCCCCCCGCACGGGCTTCCAGCGCACGGGCGCGCGCCGCGTGTGCGACTCCATGATGGCGCGCGGCGTGGACAGAGCGGTGACGACGGCCATGATGATCCAGTACACGAGCGGGTAGAAGATCGCCATGACGTAGTAGAGCGGAATGCGCCGGTCGTATCTCCGGTCCAGCAGCACGCCGGTCAGGAGCTGCGCGAGGCACATGGTGGCGATGAGCATGCCCCACCAGTTGGGAATGGGAGACGCGCCGATGGGCGGATAACCGGCGGAGTACGAAATGATCCACAGCGTGGTCAGGAACACGAAGCAGTACGCCCACGCCAGGGACAAGAACGACTCGAAGATGAGCGGCCACAGCCGCCGCGACTTCCACGCGACGGCCTGGCGGCCGTAGCGGCGCAGCACCTGCGCGAGCCCCGTGGCCCAGCGGCGGCGCTGTCGCCACAGACCGCGCAGCGTGGCGGGGACGCGCATCCACACGATCGCGCGCGGCTCGT
>JAOTVO010000424.1 GCA_029863355.1 Candidatus Krumholzibacteriia bacterium | reverse complement strand
GCGCGCGAGGTATCGCGCGCGAGCGCGGCCTGCGCTACGTCTACGTGGGCAACGTCCACGACGAGGCGGGCAGCAGCACCTACTGCCCCCGCTGTGAAGCCCAGGTCGTCGGGCGCGACTGGTACCGGCTCACCGCGTGGAACGTCGACGCGGCCGGTCGCTGCGCGTCCTGCGGCGAGCGCCTGCCCGGGCATTTCGAGGCGCAGCCGGGCGCCTGGGGCCCGCGCCGCCAGATCGTCGACCTGCGCGCGTTCCGCGCGTGAGGGTTTTTCCAGGCCCCGGCTTGATTTCGAGGCCCGGAGCGCCTACAATCGATTCGCTCCGGCTATCGTCGTCATAAACTGTCATGCACGTCCGGGCGCCGGCGGCGCCGGAGGAGGCGTACCATGTCCGCGAAACCCCCGTTCCAGTTGCTCGGCTTCGACCACGTCCGCCTGACCGTAGGCAACGCCAAGCAGGCGGCCCACTATTACGAATCCGTCTACGGCTTCCACCTGGCCGGCTACCGCGGCCTGGAGCAGGGCGTGCGCGACCGCGCCAGCTACGTGCTGCGGCAGAACCAGGTGGTCTTCGTGCTGGAGACGCCCTACGGCGCCGACTCGCCGCTCAACGCCTTTCTCGCGCGCCACGGCGACGGCGTGGCCGACATCGCTTTCCACGTCGACGACGCGGCGCACGCGTGGGAATACACCACGTCCAAGGGCGCGCGCTCGGCCTTCGAGCCGCGCACGCTCGAGGACGAGCACGGCAAGGTCCTCGTCGCGGGCATCCATAGCTACGGCGACGTCACCCACACCTTCGTGCAGCGCGAGGGCTACGGGGGGACGTTCCTCCCCGGCTACGCGCCGGCCAATTCGCTCGTCGAAGCGAAGCCGGTGGGGCTCGAGTTCATCGACCACGTCGTGGGCAATCAGCCGGACAGCGAGATGGAGGACGTGGTGCGGTTCTACGAGAGCATCTTCGGCTTCCACCGGCTGTGGACGGTGGACGACAAGGACATCTCCACCGAGCATACGGCGCTGCGCTCCGTGGTGGTGGCCAACGAGGCGGAGAGCGTCAAGATGCCCATCAACGAGCCCGCGGACGGGAAGAGGAAGTCGCAGATCCAGGAGTACGTGGAGTTCAACTCGGGCGCGGGCGTGCAGCACGTGGCGCTGCACACCAACGACATCATCACCACCATCCGCCAGCTCGTGGCCAACGGCACCGAGTTCCTCCAGGTGCCCGGCACCTACTACGACACGCTCAGCGAGCGCGTGGGTAAGATCGACGAGGAGATCCCGGTGCTGCGCAAGCTCGGCATCCTCGTGGACCGCGACGACCAGGGCTACCTGCTCCAGCTCTTCACCAAGCCCGTGCAGGACCGGCCCACGCTCTTCTACGAGATCATCGAGCGCAAGAAGGCGCGGTCGTTCGGAAAGGGAAACTTCAAGGCGCTCTTCGAGTCGATCGAGCGCGAGCAGGCGCGCCGGGGCACGCTCTAGGGGCGCGCGGCGAGAAGCGAGGGCTATGCCAGTCTACATCCAGCGCGGCCGCGTCCCGCGGCGCCGCCACGTGGTCTTCAAGGCCGAGTCCGGCGGCCACACCTTCGAGGAGCACATCAGCCGCCTCGGCTTCTCGGACATCTACTCCAACGCGTACCACCTGCACATGCCCACGCGGGTGGCCGAGGTGGGCGCCTTCCGCCCCATCGCGCTGGAACGCTTGGAGGCGCCGCACCGCCACCGCCACATGAAGACCTTCGGCTTCGAGCCCCGGGGCGACTGGGTGGGCGGGCGCCGGCCGCTCATGTTCAACGAGGACGTGATCCTCTCCACGGCGGCGCCGACCGGCGCGAAACCCGCCTTCTTCTACAAGAACGCGACCTGCGACGAGGTGGTGTTCGTGCACCGCGGGAGCGGCCGCGTGGAGAGCATGTTCGGGCGCCTGCCCTTCGGCGCGGGCGACTACGTCGTGGTCCCCCGCGGCGTGATCTATCAGCTCTTCTTCGACGGCGACGACAACCGCCTCTTCGTCGTCGAGTCCTTCGGCCCGGTGGACTGGCCGCGCGATTACACGAACCGCTACG
>JAOTVO010000087.1 GCA_029863355.1 Candidatus Krumholzibacteriia bacterium | reverse complement strand
GCGGGGCCGCGCATGACGGTGTGGCGCGAGGGCGGCGTGGGCGCGACGCCGCGCGCGCCCGGCCGGGGCGCGACGTGAGCTCGAAAGCGAATGGCGGGGGCCGGCCGGATCCGCTAGTATCGTCCAGCGCGCCCATGCCGACGCTTGCCCTGCGCATCGCCCTCCTCGCCGCCGCCTTTGCGGCCGCGCTCACGCCGCCGGTGGCGCGCGCGCTCGCGCCCGCCGACTCCGCGCGGACCGAGAGTCGCTGGGGTGTCATTCCCGTACGCACCGACTCGAACGCCACCACCTTCCACAACCGCGCGCGCTCCGCCTGGGAGTGGCCGCTCTTCGTTCCCTATGCCGCCATCAACTACCCGCTGCGGTGGTTGCGCCACGGAACGGGGGCCGGGGTCGTTTGGCTGGACGAGCACAATGTGTTCGCGCGCCTCCACATCGTGCCGGTCCCGGAGGGCGTGGTGCCGACACTCGACTACGGCTCGCTCTCCGGGGTCACCGTGGGGGCCAATTACTACGATTTCCTGGGAGCGCCCCGGCACCCGCTGCGCCTGCGCGCGGAGTACTCCACCGAGCACTGGCAGCGCTACACCGGCGGTGCCATCTTCAACCGCGGCGGGCGGCTCCAGGGGGCCGTCGGCGCCGGCTACCGCCTGCGCCCCAACCTGCGCTACTACGGCGTCGGTCCGCAGAGTCGCGTCGAGGACGAGGCGTTCTACGAGGACGAGCGTGCCTGGGTGGGCGCGAGCGCGCGGCACGCGCTCGGGCGCGACGGGGTGGTGACGGTCGGCGTGGCCTACAGTTCGGTGGGCGCGCGCGTCCCGGATGTGGATGAGGGCGTCTCCCTCGCGGAGCGCTTCCCGGGCGTGGCGGCGCCGCCGGGGTTCGGCGACCGCTCGCACGGCGTGATGTCGCGCCTGGCGATCGGCTGGGACACGACCCGCGAGGAGGGTGCGCCGGACGGGGGCAGCATCGTGGGGGGAAGCGTGGGCTACTTCGCCCCGGTGGGTGACATCGACGTCGCGTTCCTGGCCTACCGCTTCGAGCTGCAGCGCTTCGTGCGCCTGTGGCACACGGGGCGCGCGCTGGCGCTGCGCGGGTACGTCAGCTGGATCGAAACCCTGGAAGACGAGCCTCTCCCGTTCCAGCGCCTGTTCATCAACGATGTCCCCGACGACTTCCGCGGCTACAAGCACGGCCGCTGGCGCGACCGCGGCATCACGGGTATCACCGCAGAGTATCGCTTTCCCTTCGTCGCGGACCGGCGCGACGGGGGATTCGGCATCGACACCGTGCTCCTGGCCGACGTGGGACAGGTGTTCCCGGAGTTCGACGCCATCCGCGGCGACGACCTCACCGTCTCCTACGGGTTCGGCTGGCGCGCGTACATGAACGAGCACTACCTGGGTGCAATGCTGTTCGTTTGGAGCGAGGAGAGCTTCCAGTTCCACCTGACCACGAAACAACTGTTCCAGTTCTCCAAAGAGGTTCTGTTCAACGGCCGTGAAGAGCTGCTCATTCACTGATATGCGCATGCACTGCGCGATCGCCTGCGCGCTGCTCGCGCTCCCGGCCACGGCCCTGGCGCGCGGCGGTCGCGCGCCCCTCGTCGACGCGCCCGTGGTGTGGCACGAGGACGATCGCCGCGGCGTCGCCAAACCGGCCCCGCGCGACCCGAGCGTCACCTGGGACTACTTCGAGGACTCCTGGGGGATGCCGCGCGAGCGCTGGACCGACCCCGTGCGGCTCGTGCGCCGCGCGGGCACGCTCTTCGGCGGCGACCACGTGCCGCCCGCGGACAACGTCAACGCCCTCGACGAGGTGCCCAACTCCACGTGGTTTACCAACCGCATCGGCCTCTTCGCGATGACTCCGCGCGCGTGCGCGGAGGGCCCTGGCGGGGAAGCGCCCGCCCGCGGCGCGCCCTGGACGGTGGTGAGCGCGAAAACCCAGGGCGTGACGCCGGGATTCAACGTCCGCGACGCGCGCGGCGACGTGTACGTGATCAAGTTCGACCCGCCGGGGTACCTGGGCATGACCACTGCGGCGGGCGTGGCCTCCAACCGCATCCTGTACGCGGCTGGCTACAACGTGCCCGTGGATCATGTGGTGACGTTCGCGCGCGCGACGATCGTGGTCGCGCCGGAGGCGAAGATCCGTGACGCCACCGGCGCCAAGCGGCCGATGACCGAGGCCGACGTGGACACCATCCTGGCGCGCGTCGAGCGCCTCCCCGGCGGCACCTACTTGGCGCTGGCAAGCAAGTTCCTCCCCGGCGAGCCCCTGGGGCCCTTCCCCTACCTGGGGCGGCGCAAGGACGACTCCAACGACCGCGTCGACCACGAGAACCGCCGCGAGCTGCGGGGACTGTACGTGCTTGCCGCCTGGATCAACCACTTCGACACCAAGCAGCAAAACTCGCTCGACATGTACGTGGAAGAGGGCGGCGCGCGCTTCGTGAAGCACTACCTCATCGACTTCGCCAGCACACTGGGCGCCAGCGCCAACTACCTTAGTCCACGCTTCGGCTACGAGTTCAATCTCGACATGATAGCCGTGCTCCGGCGCAGCCTGACCCTGGGCTTGGTCGAGGACCGCTGGCGCAAACGTACGCGCGACCCCGGCCTCACCGAGGTCGGCTACTTCGACAGCGAGCGCTTCGAGCCCGGCAAGTTCCGCCCGCTCCAGCCCAACCACGCCTTCGCCAACACCACCGACCGCGACGGCTACTGGGGTGCGAAGATCGTGGCGGCGTTCCGCGACGCGCACATCGACGCCATCGTGGCCGAGGCCGGCTACCGCGACGCGCGCGCGGCGGCCCTCGTGGCGCGCGTCCTGCGCGAGAACCGCGACGCCATCGCGCGCCACTTCTTCGACCGCGTGCCGCCGCTCGATTTCTTCGTGGTGCGCGGCGAGCGCCTCGTCTTCCGCGACCTCGGCGCCGACTACGCCGTCTACCCCGGGACGCACCCGCGCTACCGCGCGCGCGCGGCGGCCGCGGCCGCCGATCGCAAACCGGACCGGAGCGGGTGGAGCGAATGGGTCGAACTCGCGGTCACCGAACTGGCGCTCACCGCGTCGCTCGAGCGGTCGCAACACCCGTTCCTCGCCGTCGAAGTGCAGGTGGACCGCGGGTCGGGATGGAGCGAGGGGGTCACCGCCTACGTCGCCCGCGGGAGCGCTCGCGTGGTGGCGGTCGACCGGTGAGCTCGGTGCCGGCACTTCGTCCTTGATCCCGACTGTCCCTTCGGTTAATCTCGTGGGCCGTGCTTACCACACCACCCGGGTTGCTCCACCGGGAATCGCAGCGAGATTCTCGGAATCGCTCGAGGTGGTTCGTTGTATAAGGTGGTTGCCCGGGTGGGCACGTCCACTGTAACTGTTTAACCCGTCTATAGTTGTCTCGAGGAGTGACATGGCAGAGTCATCGGCCAGGATCATGATCGAGGCGAAGGGGCTGTCGAAGTACTACGGGCCCTTCGTCGCCATCAAGGACATTTCTTTTGCCATACCGGAGGGCCAGATCGTCGCCTTCCTGGGCCCCAACGGGGCGGGGAAGTCGACGACCATGAAGATCCTCACGGGTTATCTGGCGCCCAGCGAGGGGTCGGCGCGCGTCGCGGGTTTCGACGTGGGCTCGCAGCGTCTGCAGGCGGCGCGCCACCTGGGCTACTTACCCGAGAACGGGCCGCTCTACAACGACATGACACCGCTGGAGCTCTTGCGCTTCTTCGGGCAAGTGCGCGGGCTCGACGCGGCGCGGCTGGACGAGCGCGTCCAGGTGGTGACGGCGCAGTGCGCCATCGCCGAGGTGCTGGAGAAACCGATCGGCAAGCTCTCGCGCGGCTACCGCCAGCGCGTGGGTCTGGCGCAGGCGCTCCTGCACGACCCCGCCGTGCTGATCATGGACGAGCCCACGGCGGGACTCGATCCCAACCAGATCCGTGACTTCCGGGAGAACATCAAGGTTCTCGCGATGAGCAAGACCGTCCTCATCTCCACGCACATCCTGCAGGAGGTGGACGCCGTCGCCGACCGTGTGCTGCTCGTCAACGACGGCTACATGGTGTTCGACGGGGCTCCGGCCGCGCTCAAGGAGGACGGCTCGCTGGAGAAGCCCTTCTACCGGCTCACCGCCGGCGCGGCGAAGGGGGTGGCGTAAGTGCGCATCAACTGGACCGTGGTCAGGGCGCTGGCCCGGCGCGACCTGAAGCTGTACTTCAGCAACCCGACGGGCTACGTCTTCATCACGCTGTTCATTTTCCTGTCGGCGTCGGCGGCGTTCTGGCAGGAGCGCTTCTTTCTGAACAATCTGGCCAACCTGGACCAGCTCAACCGCCTCTTTCCCTACCTGCTCCTGTTCTTCGTGCCCGCCATCACCATGGGCGTGTGGTCGGAGGAGCGCAAGCAGGGGACGGAGGAGCTGCTGCTCACGCTTCCGGCCACCGACCTGGAGATCGTTCTGGGCAAGTACCTGGCCACACTCGGCATATACACCGGTGCGCTCCTTCTCTCGCTGAGCCATCTGGTCGTCCTCTTCTGGCTGGGTCGCCCGGACTTGGGACTGATGCTCGGCAACTACCTGGGCTACTTCCTGGTGGGGGCGGCGTTCATCGCCGTGGGCATGGTGGCGTCGTTGCTCAGCGCCAACGTCACCATCGGTTTCATCCTGGGCGCGATCTTCTGCGCGCTCTTCGTGTGGGTGCGCCCCATACTGGCCGTGCTGGGCGCGGGGGGCGAGGGGCTCGGGGCCCGCGTGGCCGTCTTCGAGCACTTCGGCGACTTCTCGCGCGGGGTTGTGAGCTTCTCGGGCCTCCTGTACTTCGCGTCCATCGTGGCACTCATGCTCTATCTCAACGTGATCCTCCTGGGTCGCCGGCACTGGCCGCAGAGCGCAAACAGCCGGCGCGTATGGGTGCACCACGCCGCGCGCGCGGCGGCGCTGGCCGTGGCGCTGGTGAGCCTGGGGACGATGGCGTCGCGCGGGAGCGCGCGCGTGGACGTAACGGCGGAGAAGCTGCACTCGCTCTCCGCGCAGACGCGGGGCTTGCTCCAGGAAATCCCCGGCGACCGCCCCGTGTTCATCCAGGCCTACGTGAGCCGGGAGGTGCCGCAGCACTACGTGCAGACGCGCGAGACCCTGCTCGGTTTCCTGCGCGAGATCGACGCCGCGGCCGGCGAGCGCGTGCAGCTCGTCGTCCACGACACCGAACCGTTCAGCGAGGAGGCGCGCGAGGCGCGCGAGAAGTTCGGCATCACGCCGGTGGGCGTGCCCGACGTAGGCAGTGCGCGCTCCAACGTGATGCAGGTCTTCATGGGCGTGGCCTTCACGTGCGGCGCGGAGGAGGACGTGGTCGAGTTCTTCGACCGCGGCTTGCCCACCGAGTACGAGCTGGCGCGCTCCATCCGCGTGGTGGCACGCACGCAGCGCAAACGCGTCGGCGTCCTCAACACGCAGATGCGGATCTTCGGCGGCTTCGACTTCAACACCTTTCAGAGCCAGCCGGCGTGGTCCGTGGTGGACGAGCTGCGCAAGCAGTACGAGGTGGTGCAGATCGCGGCCACCGACTCCATCGCCGAGGAGCTCGACGGTCTAATCGTTGTATTGCCGTCGTCGCTCTCGCAGGCGGAAATGAACCACCTCCAGGACACCATCGAGGCGGGGCGCCCCACGTTGCTCCTCGTCGACCCGCTGCCCGTTATCGACCTGGGGCTGTCCCCGTCGGAGGAAAGCGGCGCCAACGTCAACCCGTTCATGCGCAATCGCGGGCCGCAGCCCGAGCCCAAGGGCGGCATCAACACGATGCTCGCGGCCCTCGGCATCCAGTGGAACAAGGCGCAGATCGTCTGGGACAGCTACAACCCCCACCCCGAGTTGGCCAGCCTGCCGCCCGAGGTCGTCTTCCTGGGGCGGGGTAACCAGAACCCGGAGACCTTCAGCGACGCGTTCCCGGCCAGCGCGGGGCTGCAGGAGCTCGTCATGCTCTTCCCGGGCACGGTGATGAAGGCGGGTGACTCGCCGTACGGCTTCGAGCCGATCCTGCGCTCGAGCCAGGTCTCGGGCTCGATGGCGTACGAGCAGCTGGTGCAACGCTCGTTCTTCGGCGTGGGCATGGTGCCCAACCCGGGACCGCACTACGCCACGCCGGGCGACTACGTGCTCGCCGCGCGCGTGCGGGGCGAGAAGGTAGAGCTGGGCGACACCACGCGCGTCGACGTCATCGTGGTGGCCGACATCGATTTCATCTCCGAGCAGTTCTTCGAGATCCGCAGGCGCGGCGTGGAAGGGCTGAGTTTCGACAACGTATCGTTCTTCGTGAACTGCATCGACGTGCTCGTAGGCGATGACTCCTTCATCGAGTTGCGCAACCGGCGCGTGCGGCACCGCACGCTCACCACGGTGGAGGCGAGGACGCGGGCCTACGCGGAGAGGCGCGCCGCCGAGGAGCAGCAGGCACGGATGGACGCACAGCGGGCCCTCATGGACGCCCAGGCACGGCTCGACGAAAAGGTCGCCGAGGTGCGTGGCCGTCCCGACCTGGACGAGCAGACCAAGCAGATCATGGCGCGTAACCTGCAGGAGGTCGAAAACCGCCGCTTCGAGGCGGTGCGCGCCACCATCGAGGCGGACCGCGACGCCAAGATCGAGAGCAGCAAGGAGGGCATGGAATCGCAGATCCGCGCCATCCAGAGCAACATAAGAACGCTGGCCGGTCTCATCCCGCCCATTCCCGTGCTGGGGATGGGCATCGTGATCTTCGTGCGCCGACGCAAACGCGAGAAAGAAGGCGCCGCCGCCGCGAGGAGGCTGAGGAGCTGATGAACACAGAGACGAGGAAGACCCTGACCTACGCCGCTGCCGCCGCCGCCCTGTTGCTGATCGCGGTGGTGACCGCTCCCAGGCAGGTTGCGCCGGACGCGTTCTTCGACCAGGGCGAGACGTTCTTCCCGGAGTTCACCGATCCCAACACAGCTCGTACGCTCGAGGTCATCGACTTCGATGTGGAGACGGGTAGCGCGGTTCCCTTCAAGGTCACCTTCAGCGGCGGACGCTGGAGTATTCCCTCGCACCACGACTACCCCGCCGACGGCGCCGACCGTCTGGCCCGCACCGCGGCGGGGCTGATCGGCGTGACCAAGGACGACTTCCGCACCGACAACCCGGCCGACCACGCGGCGTGCGGGGTCGTCGATCCGCTGGACGAGACCAACCCGAATCTGCAGGGACGCGGCCAGCGCATCACCATCAAGGGCGAGAACGACGTGGTACTCGCCGACCTGATCGTGGGCAAGTCCTTCGAGGGACGCGAGCACTTCCGCCTGGTGCGCGTGCCGGGCCAGAAGCGGGTGTACGGGGCGCGCATCACCCTCGACGTCTCAACGGCGTTCAAGGACTGGATCGAGGCGGACCTCATGCTGGTGGATGCCTCGGAGATCGAGCAGACGAGGCTGTTGGACTACTCGGTCGACGAGCGGACCGGCCGCCTGAACGAGCGCGGCGACATCAAGCTCGTACGCGCCGGCGAGAGCGACTGGGAGATGGAGGGACTGGCCGAGGAGGAAGAGCTCGAACGCTACAAGGTGAACAACCTCGTGCGCGCCGTCGACGAGCTGACCATCGAGGGCGTGCGCCCCAAGCCCGAGTGGCTCTCGGCGACGCTCACGCGCGCCGACGAGAACGCGCGCATCACCGACGGGGACCTGCTTGCGATGCAAAGCATGGGCTACTACTTCACGCGCGACGGGCGTCTGGTGTCGAACGAGGGCGAGCTGCAGGTGCGCACGAAGGACGGCGTCACCTACACGCTCCGCTTCGGCGAGGTCGCCTTCGGCACCGGCCTGGCCGTCACCGCGGGCGGCGACGCGCAGCAAGAGGGAGCGCCGGGCGAGAACCGATACCTGATGATCACGGCCTCGTTCGACCCCACGCTCTTTCCCGAGCCCCCGCGCCCGGCCAACCGCGACTTTGCGTCGCGCCCGGACAGCGTCTGGACGGACGCCGACTACGAGAACAAGAATCTCCAGGATGCCTGGGACCGGTGGAAGCGGCGCGTCGATGCGGGGAACGAGCGATCCGACGCGCTCAACCGGCGCTTCGGACCCTGGTACTACGTGATCTCGGCGGAGAGCTTTGACAAGCTGCGCGTGAAGCGCGCCGACCTGGTGCGCGAGAAGACCACCTGAGCGGCTCGCCGCGAGCGCACGTTCCCGGGAGGCCGGTCCCTTGGCGGGGCCGGCCTTTCTCGTCAGCGCTCGCCGGCGGCGGGGACGAGGGTGCGCGCCGACGCCGGCGCGCGCAGCCGGGCGATATGCGCTTCCAGGCCGTCGATGGCGACGAGCGATGCCCGGCCGCCGCGCTCGGCGATGGCGAGCACGCCGCGGCCGTCGGCCAGCCAGCGCGGCGACGTCGTGCGCGAGGGGCCGTAGGCGATGCGCATCGCGCGCGTGGCGTCGGCGGCGAGCAGGTACAGATCGACGCGCTCCCAAGCGGCGGCGGCCACGGCGATCACGTGCCCGTCCGCGCTCCACGCCGGCGCGGACACGACGTCGCGGGGCGAGGGCCAGCGCGTGCCAACCCCGCGTTCGCGATCCAGCGCGGCCACGCCCGATCCGCGACGCACCCACGCCAGGCGGCGGCCGTCCGGCGAGACGGCGGGGTAGCCGTTGGGACCATCGTGGGTCACGCGCTCGGGCTCGCCGCCTGCGAGGTCGATGCGCCAGATCTCCGAGGGGCCCGCGCGATCCGACGCGAACAGCAGCGCGCCTTCGCCGTCCCACGCCGGCTCGCCGTCGCGCGCTCGCTCGGTGGTGACGGCGCGCGCGGTCCCCGTGGCGAGGTCGAGCACGTGCACGTCGGCGTTGCCTCCGGCGGTGGCGACGAAGGCCACCCGCGTGCCGCCGGGCGAGTAGGCGGCGTCGGCCAGTCGCGAGGGCGCCGTGAACAGGGTGTCGAGGCGCCCGCTCTCCAGGTCGACGGACACGAGGACGGATCCCAGTGCCAGCGCGGCGCGCCCCCCGAACGGGGCCGGCGAGGGCGCGCTGCCGGGCCGCGTCCCGCCCAGCGGTGCGACGGTCGTCCAGCGTGGGGATTTCTCTCGCTGGCGCCGCTCGTAGACGATCGCGCTGGGCGAGACGTGGATCTGTTCGTAGCGCAGCTCGCCGGCGATCGCCGACGCGTCGTAGAGCAGCGCCCGCACGTCGGGCCGGAAGAACTCGACGACCCCGGGCAGGAGCGAGATGTACTCCACGCCGTCGCCGTAGAGTCGCGCGACCGTCTCGTCATAGGGCGTGACGGGCAGC
>JAOTVO010000086.1 GCA_029863355.1 Candidatus Krumholzibacteriia bacterium | reverse complement strand
CAACAGCTGCACAACAAGCTGAGGAGACTCGGCATCTCCACCAAGGGAGAGTAGCGCAGGACCGCGGCCCGAGCCGTCCTTTCCGTCTGTTGCCGCGCTGCTCGCCGTCCACCACGCGGCGGTTTGTGAGACCCGGGGGCCGGGACGAGAGTCCCGGCCCTTTTCTATTGCCTGGCAGCGCGCAGGGCACTCATCGCGGCGGCGGCGAGCAGGAGGAGGACGAGAGTGGTCATGACCGAAGGGCCGGCGGGGAGGTCGAGGCCGACCGACGCCAGCACCCCGCCCAGCGCTCCCGCGGCGCCGAACACCCAGCCCAGAGCGAGCCGGGCCCGCGGTCGCGAGGTGAGGAGCAGCGCGGCCACGGGGGGGATGACGAGCAGAGAGAACACCAAGAGCACGCCGGCAATACGCACCGCGGTCGTCACCACGACGGCGAAGGCGGCATAAAAGAGGAAATCCCACCACACCAGGTTCCAGCCCCGCTCCGCCGCAGCGCCGCGGTCCGCGCTGATGAGCTCGAAGCGTCCGCGCAGCAGATAGAAGAAAACGCCGAGCACGAGGTAGAGCGCGGCGATGCGAACGAGTTCGCCCGGGCCGACGGTGAGCAGCGATCCCGCCAGCATGTGCTGGATCATCTCGGCGCCCTCGGGATGGTGTGCGAGGAGCAGCACCGACAGGCCCGTGCTGCCCGCGTAGATGATCCCTATGAAGGCTTCCTGGGGCACGCGCTCGTCCCTCGTCCGCGCCACCGATATCAACAGCGCGCCCGCGAACGTGAACATCAGCGAAACCGCGTAAAGGAGCGGGCCTCCTTCCACCCCTAGACACATCGCGGCGACCGAACCCAGCGCCGCCACCTGTGCGAGCGACAGGTCGACGAAGATCACACCGCGGCTGACGACGTGGTGGCCGAGGTAGGCGTGGATTCCGGCCAGCACGAGCACGCAGAGCACGCCCATCTGCACGAAGCCGTATGAGAGCATCTCGATCATGGTCTACCTCCCTCCCTCACGGGCGAGCGTCGCGAGAAGCACGTCGAAGAGTTCGAAATAACCGTCGGCGCCTTCCACCCCTCCCACCGAGGGCGGCAGGGTCACGACGCGCGCGCCCGTCTCGCGAGCGATCACGTCGGCGGTTCGCGCGGAGAAGTACGGCTCTACGCCGATCACCGTGATCTCGCGGGCCTTGATCAGCTCGATGATGCCGGCCGTGTGCGACGGGGTGGGCTCGATCCCGGGCTTGGGTTCGACGAAGCCCTGGACCTCGATGCCGAAGGCAGCGCAGAAGTACGGCCAGGTGTCGTGGAAGGTCACGATCTCCATGCCGCGCACGCGCTCGACGACGAGAGCCCACTCGCGCTGCTTGGCGCGCAGCAACGACTCGAACCGCTCGTAGCCGGCCTGGTAATCGCTCGCGTGCGCCGCGTCGACCCGCTGCAGGGCCGCGACCACCGAGCCGGCGATGACGAGGCCGTTTTCGGGGTCGAGCCAGTAGTGTGGGTTCCCCCGCGGGTGCACGTCGCCCATCGAGGCGTCGATCTTACCCGTGGGGACGTTGAGCGGGGCGACGCCGCCCGAGCAGTCGACCACGATCAACCTGGAATTACGCGATCCGTCGATGATCTGGTCGGCCCAGCGGTCGAGGTCGAGGCCCACCTTGAGGTAGATCTGCGCTTTGCTGACCTTGACCATGTAGCTGGGAAGCACCTCGACGTAGTGGGGGTCGGAGCGCCCCTTGGCCAGGCTGGTGACTTCGACGTTGGCGCCGCCGATCGCCTGTGCGATGGAAGCCAGATCCATCGTCGAGGTCACGATTCTCACCTTCGCGGCCGCATAGGGGACGGGAAACAGCGCGGCCAGCAGGGCGACGAGAGAGAGGACGATGTTCGTCTTCATGTCGATGCGCCTCCAGTTAGAAACGGTGGGGCCGGTGAGGCCCCAGGCCGAAGATGAATTGCAGGGAGACGCCATGGCTTTCAAAGTCGTAGAGGTCGGACGTCTCGTAGCGGTAGACGAGGTTGAAGCGGGCCGTCTCCTCGGCCGGCATGAAGGCGAACCACGCGCCACCGGCGGTGGTCTTGGCGCCCTCCTCGACGGCGTCCTCGGTAGAGTCGAAGTAAGCGCCCGTGTCCCAACGCCTGCGGAACTGCACCTGTATCGCCGCGAAGGCGCCGGCGGCGCTGACCTCGCGGACCTCGTGACCTCCAGCGGCCGTGGTGTCCTCGTACGCGACCTCGCGCTCGCTCAGCATCGACTCGGCGATGACGTTCACCGACCGGTACGTGTCCGGCCGCCAGCGCAGCTTGAAGTCGAAGGCGCCCATGGTCACGTCGAGCGCCTCGGCGGCGTCGTAGCGGCCACCGAGGGCGGAGAGACCGGCCTCGACCGAGGTGACGTCGAAGGTGTGGAACCAGGAGAGGCGCCCGGAGAACATCGTCTCCGGAGGGCTCTCGTCCTCGTCCTCTTCGTGGGCGGCGTGTTCGTGCGCGAACGCGTCGGCGCGAAACGCGTTGAGGGAGAGTGTCACCGCGCTCTCTCCCACCGCTTGCAGCGTCGAGAGCTGCGCGCCCAGGGGCCGCAGACCCTCCTCGCCCAGCATCGTCCGCATCATGAGCGGCGGCTCCATCCAGGGCCACTGGTGGGGGTGCTGCGTGTTGAGCTTGCCGAAATCGAGGAAGTACTTGCCCACGCGGAACTGCGTGGAGAGCGGCAGCCCGCGCAGCACGGTCATGGAGGCCTCCTCCAGGTCGAGGGACTCGAAGTCCGGCAGGGCCACGGTGACGTCGGCGCGCATGTAGGGGTTGAGGTAGCCGTTGAAGTTGAATTCCAGCTCCTCGAACTCGAACTGGACCGGGCGTGCGCCTACAGCGTCGGCTAACTCGCCGTTGCGCGCGGCCAGGCGGAAATCGCCGATCACGCTGATGTCGGGATTGGCCAGCGTCTGCGCGGGCGCGGGGCGCGGCGGTGCCGCCAGTAAGACGCTCAAGGCTCCCACTAGGGAGCACAGATTCGATTTCATGATGGATCGTCCTCCTTGCGCGGGTCACGCAGCGCGGCGCAAAACGCGCGCAGCACTGCGGGGTGACAGTTACGCGAGGGAGGACGGAGGACCGCGGGTGGGATCGGCGGGAGAGGTTAAACCGGGTGTGCCCGCCACCTCGTCGATGGGCTGTGTCGTCGGTCGCTCGTCGGCCGCTACGGCGGGGGCCGCGGAGGTGGGCGGGTGCTCCGCCCCGGCCAGCGTGAAGCACACGCCGCAGGTGGCGTGCATGTGATCCGCCGCGTCGGCCCCGCGGTGGGCGGCCAGCGCGTGGATGGGCGCGGCGACGCCCACCAGAAGGGCGAGCACGATCAGCGCGAGACGCGCGCCGTTGCGCTGGGTTCCCATGCGTCGAAGTATGCTCCCGGTGCCGGGAGGTGTCAAGGGGCGGCCGTGACGACCTTCTCCAGGAAGTCGAACAGGATCCCGTAGTAGCGGATGTTGTTCTCCAGCCCCTTGATGCCGTGGCCCTGGTCCACGAACTCGACCAGGGTGACGTCCTTTCCGTGCGCGCGCAGGCTGTCCGCCATGGCGCGGCTGCCCTCCACGGGTACACGGCTGTCATTGGCGCCGTGCGTGAGCAGCAGGTGGCCGCGACCGTAGCGCGCGTTGTAGAGCGGCGATCGATCGCGCAGCTTGTCCGCTTCCGTCTCCGGATCGCCGGCCTCGAGCTCCACCCAGTCGGGGATGTTGCAGTGCTCGTAAAAATGGATGATGTCCGAGAAGCCCGCGTGGCTCACGCCGAAGCCCCAGGCGAGATCCGCGGCGACGTCGTTGACCATGCCCGGAAACGTGAGCAGGCGCATGGTCGCGTAACCGCCGTGGCTGCCGCCGAACACCCCGATGCGCTCCAGCGGTACCCCGAGCTGCTCGGAGATCCACTTGCCCGCGTAGATGATGTCGAGGATCTCGTTGCCGCCGAGGTCCTTGTCGTTGAGCGCCGCGAACTCCCGGCCGAAACCGCTGGAGCCGCGCGGGGAGTGGGAGAGGACGTAGACACCCGCCTCGCACAGGATTTGCTTCTGCGTGCTCCACTCGTTGCTGCCGCCGTAGAAGGACTGGATCATCACCACGCGACGGTCCGGGGGCGGCGGGTTCGCGGGGCGGTACAGGAACGCGTGCAGCATGCGCGCCTTGCCCGTGGCGGGGTCGATGTCGAAGGTCGGATACTCGACCTTCTCCAGCTCGGCGTGCGAGATCTTCGCCCGGAGCTCGTCGGGGATCTTCACCTTGCCGGTGAAGCCGAAACCCCGCCGGGGATCGATCTTGATCTCGTCGACGCGGTACTTCACCGTGGCCGAGGTGCTGGACACGAAGAAACGATTCTTGTCGGAGTCGAGAAGGCTCACGTTGACATCGACCGTCTCCCGCTGCGCGATTTCGCCCGTCTTGGGGTCGACGAGCACGAGCTCGCTCTCGATGGGGCTCTGCAGCACGCAGAACAACCAGCGCCTGCCGTCGAACCCGACGACCTCCGTGTCTTCGATGTCGCGCTCGAACCGCGTCAACTGCAGGGAGTGCCGCGACTTGATGTTGTACTTGTAAGCGTTGCGGTAGCCGTCCTCGTTGGAAACGTAGACGAACTCGTCGAAGTCGATCCACCACTTGTCGGCGTAGGGCCAGCTGCGCGGTTTCGATGCGTCGGTGAGCACCGCCACCTCGCGCGTGCGAAAGTCCACGTAGGCGAGGTTTCCATGGTTGCGGTCCGCGTCCTTGAGCGCGGGCACGACGACGCCGAAGCCCTGCTCCTGCCAGCTGGGCGAACCCCAGGTGAAGCGCATCTCCGGCGTATCCTCGACGACGACCTGTTCGGCGCCGGACTCGAGGTCGAGCAGGCGCAGCTGGCCCAGCCGCTCCTCGCGGTGCCCCACGCGGGCCACGTAGGCCACCCGCTTGTAGTCACGGTCCCAGCGCCAGCCGTAGATGTAGGGCACGCCGGTGAGCACTTCGATCGTCTTCTTGCCGGGGTCGAGTCGGTAGAGGTTGATCACCTCGTCGTTCTTCTCGTCCCCGATCCAGTAGATCTTCTTGTCGCGCGGGTTGTAGCGCATGCCCCACGCGTTGCGCTTCGAGAAATCGACGTCGGAAACGGCACGGCCCTTGGCCAGGTCCACGCCGCCGGACAGTCCGACCTGCCTCAGCTCGGTCGTCTCGCCCTGGTGGAAGAGGTACAGGCGGCCCGCGGCGTAGAAAGGCTGCAGCCCCGAGTAGGGAAAGCCCTCGAAGTAGGGGGCGAGGTCGAGCTGTCGGCCCTGGAACTCGACGAGGCGATTCTCCTTGGACGCGGCGGCGCCGGCGAGCACGGCGAGTGACGTCGCGGCGAGGGCCGCGCGAACGAGTGCGCTTCTCACTTGGGATCCTCCTCCGGTCTGGCCCGAGACGATGGCGGAATCAGGAGGTGCATTATAGCACCGCCTCCGGGGCCCGTGAAGCGGCTTGGGTCTAGTCGGTGGATGCGCGCGGCGCGAGCCGCAGCACGCTCGACTTGATCTTGCTCACGATACGGATGCGCTTGAAGCTGGCCAGTACCAGAGCGAGGAAAACGACGGTGGCGGCGATCTGCAGGGCCGAGGTGTCGTGATGCGCGTGGCGTTCGGCCACCGTGGCCGCGCTGACCGTGCTCCTCAGGAGGAGGTCGAAGAGCAGGCCCATGGCGACGCTTCCCGCGGCGATCGCGCCCAGGTACACGCCGAGGGCGCGCTTGCCGAACTCGCCGCGCAGCACGAAGAGGCTCGCGATGTTGGTAGCGGGCCCGGCCAGCAGGAACACCATGGCCGCGCCCGGGCTCACGCCGCCCGCGATGAGGCCGGCCGCCACCGGCGTCGAGGCCACGGCGCAGACGTACACGGGCACGCCGATTACCAGCATGAGCAGGTACGTCCACAGAGCCCCGCTCGCGCGCGCCACGATCTCGAAGCCCGGCAGCCAAGCCATGAGCGCGCCGGCGACGAGGATCCCCAGAAAGAGCTGGGCGATGATGTCGTCGAAGATCTCGACGAAGCCGTAGTGCAGCGCGCGGCGCCACCAGGGCCCGCGCCCCGTGCTGCTCAGGATCGACTTCTCCGGGCCGTCGCTCTCGCAGTGCGCGCACCCCGAGGCCTGGCCCGGCGCGTGCTCGGAGCGATCGCCCCCGCGGTCGAGCGCGTTGATCAGCAGGCCCACGGCGAGGGCGGTGAAGAGCGCCGCCAGCGGTCGATACACGGCCATGACGCCGCCCAAGAGCGCCAGCGTGAGCAGGATCGACACCACGTCGGTCTCGGGAACGGACACGAGAAAAGACGCCGTCGCCCCCTTGCTCGCGCCCTTGCGCCGCAGCGTCATGGCCGCGGGCAGCACGCTGCACGAGCACAGGGGCATGGGCAGACCCAGGATCGTCGACATGAGCACGGGGCGCGCGCCGCGGCCCGTGAAGAGGGCCGTCAGGCGGGGAAACCGCGTGAGGACCACGTGGAACAGGCCGGCGAGAAAAAAGCCCAGGAGCAGGTACGGGCTGGACTCGTTCAAAATGTCGACGATCTGCGCGAATACGTTGCTCATGGGTATTTCCGGGGGGCCCGTGCGTCTCCGGTCGAATATACCAAGGCGTTCGTGGGAGCGCGAGCGCCTTCTAGTTGTCGCGCGCGGGCCGTCCGGTGGCGAGGCTGACCGCCCAGGTGGCGAGCAGGGCGAGGAGGAAAGTGGCGAGCTTGTGGTCCAGCAGGTCGTCGAGTGCGCCGACGTTGCGCCACACGACGTTGCTCACCGCCCCGGTGAGCATGCCGGCCAGGGCGCCCGGGAAGGTGGTGCGCTTCCAGCGCAGCGACAGCAAAAGGGGCGGGCCGAAGGACGCGCCCAGGCCGGACCACGCGTAGGAAACGAGGTTGAAGATCAGGTCCGTGTTCTGAAACGCGAGCCCGAGCGCAACGGCGGAAACGGCGATGGTCACTACGCGGCTGATGCGGACCAGCGCGGCCTGATCGCGGCGCGCGCCCATGAGCTTCACGTAGAGGTCCTCGACCACGGCGGAGGTGACCACGATCAATTGCGAGTCGGCGGTGGACATCATGGCCGCGATGGCGCCGGCCAGCACCAGCCCGGCGATCCATCCCGGCAGGAGAGCGCGCGCCAAGAGCGGCATCACCTGCTCCTGGTCGGCCAGCGACTGCTCGAACCAGCCCGCGCCGACGATCCCGATCATGGCCGCGCCCCAGTATGCGATGAGCACCCAGATCATCGCGATCAGCGTGCCCCGGCGAATATCCCGCGGGCGCTCGATCGCCATGTAGCGGGTGAGCAGGTGCGGCTGACCGAGGTATCCCAGCCCCCATGACAGCCCGCCCAGCATTACGCCGAACACGAACGCACGCCCCGTCTGGCCCGCGTCCATGGCCAGCGAGAAGCCGCCGCCGGCGTCCTGAAGGCGCGCGACGAGCTCGCCGGGACCGCCGAGCTTCACGATGGCTATGATCGGCAGCACCAGCGCGACGAAGGCCATCATGATGCCCTGGACCACGTCGGTCCACACCACGGCGAGAAAGCCCCCGAGCAGCGTGTAGATCATGACCACCGCCGCGGTGACCAGGATGCCCCAGAGGTCGGCAAGTCCGAAGGCGGCGCCCAGGAGCTTGCCGCCCCCCACGAACTGCGCGGCCAGATAGAGCGTGTAGAAGAACAGGATGATGACCATGGAGACGACGCGCAGCGCGCGCCCGCCGTCTGCGAAGCGCGCCGCGAAGTAGTCGGGGATGGTGAGTGCGCCGTATCGCTCCGTCTGGCGACGAAGGGGCAGCGCGAGGAACGTCCACGAGCAGAAGATCCCAAAGGCGATGCCGATGACCGACCAGAACTCGGCGAAGCCGGCCGCGTAGGCCGCGCCCGGCAGGCCGAGCAGGAACCACGCGCTCTCGCCGCTGGCGCGCTCGCTGATGGCCGCGGCCAGCGGACCGATACGGCGGCCGCCGAGCACGAAGTCGTCCAGGCCCCGCATGCGGCGCGCGGCGGCGGCGCCGATGGCGAGCAGCACGGCGAGGTAGATCAGGATGCCGACCAGGAGGGAGTAGTCGATGCCGGCCGCCGCGGGCGTCATTCGACTTCCTCCTCGCGCGCGCTCCGCCGGTACCGCCACACGGTGAGCGCGAGCAGGACCACCCACGCGCCGCAGACGACGATGATGGTTAAGAGCGGCACGCGATCTCCTCTCGACACGGCCGGACTACCGCGCGGGCGTCGCGGGCCGCCAGGGCGAGGCGCGTGCGGCGCCTGGCCTACATCATGCGCGCGATCACGGGCGCGAACACGAGCGACACCACCGCCATGAGCTTGATGAGGATGTTCATCGACGGTCCGGAGGTGTCCTTGAAGGGATCGCCCACCGTGTCACCCACTACGGCCGCCTTGTGCGCGTCGGAACCCTTACCCCCGTGCGCACCCTCCTCGATGTACTTCTTCGCGTTGTCCCAGGCGCCGCCGCTGTTGGCCATGAACACGGCGACGAGCACGCCGGTGGCCGTGGCGCCCGCGAGGAAGCCGCCGAGTGCCTCCGGCCCCATGACGAAGCCGACGATCAGCGGCGCGGTAACGGCGAGCAGGCCGGGCAGCACCATCTCGCGCAGGGATCCCTTGGTGGCGATGTCGATGCAGGTGGCCACGTCGGGCTCGGCGGTGCCCTCGAGCAGCCCCTTGATCTCGCGGAACTGCCGGCGGATCTCGATCACCATCTTGTTGGCCGCCCGTCCCACCGCCTCCATGGTCAAGGCGGCGATGAGGAACGGCATCATGGACCCGAGAAGGAGACCGATCACCGTCTTGGGGTCGATGAGGTCGATCGTCTCCAGGCCGACCGTCTTCTGATACGCAGAGAACAGCGCCAGGGCGGTGAGCGCCGCCGATCCAATGGCGAAGCCCTTGCCGATCGCCGCCGTGGTGTTGCCTATGGAATCGAGCTTGTCGGTGATCTTGCGGATCTCCGGCCCGGCGCGACTCATCTCCGCCATGCCCCCGGCGTTGTCCGCGATGGGTCCGTAGGAATCCGTGGACATGACGATGCCGATGGTGGCGAGCATGCCCACGCCGGCAATGCCGATGCCGTAAAGACCGTTGAAATGGTGGGCGATGAAGATGGTGGCCGCGATGGTGAGCACCGGCGGAATGGTGCTCTTGAAGCCGACGGCCAGCCCGGTGATGATGTTGGTCGCCACGCCTCCCTCGGCGCTCGACTGTGCGATCTGACGGATGGGTTTGCCGGCGGTGAAGTACTCGGTCTGGCGCGCGATGAGAAGGCCG
>JAOTVO010000423.1 GCA_029863355.1 Candidatus Krumholzibacteriia bacterium | reverse complement strand
CACCGACGTGACCCGCGACGCCATGCAGGTCTTCGGCGGGATCGGCTTCACCATGGACGCCCACGTGGCGAAGCTTCACGCCGACAGCCTGATCATGACGGTCTACGAGGGCACCAGCGAGATCCAGGCCTCCTTCGCTCTGAAGGAAATCGGCAAGGGCGCGCTGCTGGTGGTCTTCGAGGAGGTGCGCCGCGAGCTCGAGGCGATGACCGATCCCGAGCGGGCCGCGTTGGCGGGTCTGGTGGCGAAGAGCATCTCGCGCATCGAGGAGGCGTCCAAGGTGCTTTTCGAGGACGTCCCCTACGCGCTGTGGCGGGCCAAGTTGCTCTCGGAGATGGTGATCGACGTGATCGCCGGCACGGAGCTGCTGCGCCAGGTGGACGCCGACCCCGGGCGGCTGGCCGTGGCCGAGAGCTTCGTGCGCCGCCGCGCGATCGTGGACGAGGCACTCGCGCGGCGGATCGAGGAGAACCACGAAGGTCGCATGGCGCGCGCGGCCCAGGTGCTCGGCCTCGACGCCTGAGCCGCCAGGGCGCCCGGCCCCGCGAACGCGGCTATGCTGGGCGCGCCATGAAGATCCGCGTCCTCGGCTCCTGCGCCGGCGGCGGCCTACCCCAGTGGAACTGCGGCTGCTCCAACTGCGTGCGCGCACGCGCCGGCGACCCCGAGGTGCCGCCGCGCAGCCAACCCTCGGTGGCGGTTTCCTCCGACGGCACGCGCTGGTCGATCCTGAACGCGGCACCAGACGTCCGCCATCAGCTCGCTGCCACGCCGGCCCTGCATCCGCGTCCCGGCACCCGCGATCTGCCGCTGGACACGGTCGTGCTCACCAACGCGGAGCTCGATCACGTGCTGGGCCTGCTGGTGCTGCGCGAGGCGCTCTCCTACCGGATCTGCTCCACGCCCTGGGTGCGCCACGCGCTGCTGGACCACAACGCCTGCTTCCGCCTGCTGGACGCCGCCTGGAGCGCCTTTCCCCTGGATCGCCCCTTTCCCCTGGATCGCGAGGAGCGGCTCGAGGCGCGCTTCTTCCCGGCGCCGGGCAAGACGCCCGGCTTCCTGCGCGACGTGGCCGAGCCCTTCGCCGCCGGCGGCAACGTGGGCGTGCGCGTGACCGAGGTCGAGACCGGCCGCAGGCTCGTGTTCGTCCCGGGCACGCGGGAGATCGACGCGGGCGTTCGTGCGGAGCTCGAGTCCGCCGACTGCGCCTTCGTGGACGGCACCTTCCATACCGCCGACGAGCTGCAGAAGTCGCGCCCGGGCGCCCCCGACGCGTTCGCCATGGCGCACGTACCCGTCACCGGCCCGCGCGGGAGCCTGAGCGTGCTGACGCAGATTCCCGGCCGATGCCTCTACATCCACATGAACAACACCAATCCGATCCTCGACGGCGCTTCGCCCGAGGCCCACGGCGTGCGCAAGCATGGCGTGGAAATCGCGGCCGACGGCATGGAGATCGAGCTGTGAATCGCGCTGGCGACGAGACCTCGGCGAGCGACGGGCGAACCGCCTTCGCGGCCCGTCTGCGCCTCATCGGCGAGGAACGCTACCACCATCGACACCCGTTCAACCTGCGGATGCACGAAGGCACGCTCACGCGCGAGGAGATCCAGACCTGGGTCCGCAACCGCTACTACTACCAGACGCGAATTCCGAAGAAGGACTCGACGATCCTCGCGAAGGACGGGACCACCACCGACTTCCGGCGCGAGTGGATCGGCCGCATCCACGATCACGACGGCGCACGGGCCGGCGAAGGCGGACTCGCCCTGTGGCTCGACCTCGCGGTCGCCACCGGACTCGACCGCGAAGAGGTGGAGAGCTTGCGTTTCGTGCTTCCGGGCGTACGCGAGGCGTGCGACGCCTACGTCGCGTTCGTGAGCTCCCACGACCTGCTCGAGTGCGTCGCCGCCTCGCTCACGGAGATGTTCGCCGGCGACATCATGAAGGTACGCATCGCGGCCTTCGAGCAGCACTATCCGTGGGTCCGTCGCGAGGGGCTGCGCTATTTCCAGACGCGCACCGAACAAGCTCCGCGCGACGCGGCCTTCGGCCTTTCCTGGGTGCTCGATCATGCCAGAACCCCGGAAGACCGCGATCGC
>JAOTVO010000421.1 GCA_029863355.1 Candidatus Krumholzibacteriia bacterium | reverse complement strand
CCACGATCCGGCCGTAGGGAGGGTATTTCAGCTCGCGACGCTCCGCCGCCTCCTGCTTGAAGAACGCGTCGTAGTCCTGGTCGGCGGCGGCACGAAGCGCCGGGTGCGTTGGGTCGAACGACTGCATGATCACCTCCCCGGGAAGCTCCCCGCGGCCGGCGCGGCCGGCCACCTGCGTCAGCAGCTGAAACGTCCGTTCGGCCGACCGGAAATCGGGAAGGTAGAGCGAGAGATCGGCCACGATGACGCCGACCAGCGTGACGCCGGGAAAATCGAATCCCTTCGCGACCATCTGGGTCCCCAGCAAGAGGTCCGTTTCGCCGGCGCGAAACGCGCCCAGGATCGCGGCGGCGGAGCCCCGGCGGCGCACGGCGTCGAAGTCGAGACGCGCGAGGCGCGCCGCCGGGAAGAGCGTCGCCACCTCGCGTTCCACTTTTTGGATTCCGAGGCCGCCGAACCAGAGATCCGCGGCGCCGCATGAAGGACAGCCCGCGGGGACCTTCCGCCGGATGCCGCAGTAGTGGCATCGCAAGCCCGCCTCGTCGGCGTGGACGGTAAACGGCACGTCGCAGCGGTCGCAGTGCGCCACGTGGCCGCAGCCGCGGCATTGGAGGTAGGTCGAGTGCCCGCGGCGGTTTAGGAACAGGATCCCCTGCTCGCGGCGCTCGAGCGTTCGCCCGATCGCCTCGATCAGAACCGGCGTGAGGAAGCGCGAGACCGTGCTCGCTCCGGCCGCGCGGCCGGCCGAGACCGACGAACGCAAGTCGGCAAGGCGCACCGTCGCCATCGGCCGGCCGTCTACGCGGCGCGGCAGTTCCACGAGCGCGTAGTCCCCGCGTGTCGCCCGCGCGTAGCTTTCCAGGCTCGGCGTGGCCGTGGTCAGCACGACCGCCGCCCGGCTCCGCTGAGCCCGCACCAGCGCGACATCGCGCGCGTGATAGCGGGGCGACTCGTCCTGCTTGTAGGCGCCGTCCTGCTCCTCGTCGATCACAGTCAGACGCAGCGAGGGAAACGGCAGGAAGACCGCGGAGCGCGTTCCCACGACGAGATCGAGGGCGCCGCCGGCCACGGCCCGCCAGACGTCGGCGCGCTCGCGCGGCAAGAGCCCGCTATGGTAGACCGCCGCGCGTTCGAATCCCGCGCGGCGAAACGCGTCGAGCGCCTGAGGTGAGAGCGCGATCTCCGGAACCAGGATGAGCGCCTGCCCTCCTGCAGCGATGGCGCTTCGCGCCGCGTGGAGGTAGACCGCGGTCTTGCCGCTCCCGGTCACCCCGCGGAGGAGGAACGGCGCGAACGCGTCGGACCCGATCCCCGCTTCGATCGCCGCCAGCGCCTGGGCCTGATCGGCGTTGAGGGCGGCGCGGACCGGGGGCACGGTGGCGTGCCACCCCTCCTCCTCGCGGAGGACGGCGCGCGGCGCGCGGCGGCGAAGCCCGGTGGGAGAAGGCGCCGCGGCGTGCAGCACCTCGCCGAGCGGGGCGGCGTAGTAGTCGGCCACCCAGCGAGCGAGCGAGAGGATCTCCGCGCTCACCGTGAGCCGCGGTTCGGGGATGCCGGCGATGGGCCGAACGCGGTAGGCGGGGGGTCCCGCCGCGGCCGGCTCGGCGCCGAGAACGGTCCCCCAAATCTTCCGGGCCCGGACCGGCACCAGCACCCGGAGCCCCGGCACGATGTCCTCGCCGTCCGGAAGGGAGTAAACGAGGTGGTCGTGTCCTGCGATCGGAACGGGAACGGCTACGCGAACGAGGGGCATCGTGCGCGGAGGATAGCACCCGGGCATGTGCGGTAGGCGTGAGCGCGTGATGAAGGGTTTCGGGGTCCGACGGCGACTACCATGCCCCCGATACCTTCATCACGCGCTCGCGCCGGCGACGGTGGAGTCGCTGACTCGAGGCGCCATTCATGGCTTCCGCGCTACGATCGCGATGACCTCCCCGCGGCCGATCCGTGCGCCGAGTTGATCCAGCGCCAGGAATGACCGTTCGACGACTCCCATTCCGGCTCGATCGCCGAGTGGGAACCACGTGGGATCGCCCCAGGCCGGCTTGTAAACCGTGGCAACCTCGAGACCGGCGGATTCCAGTAGCCGGGTCAAGTTCTTCTCCGAA
>JAOTVO010000420.1 GCA_029863355.1 Candidatus Krumholzibacteriia bacterium | reverse complement strand
GCCTGGGCGAGGTCTACGAGGGAATGGACAGCCTCGCCGTGGCCAAGACGTACTTCGAGGGGGTGCCCGCCGCCTACGCGCACAGCCCCTTCGCCAGTGAGGCCATCAAGCGGGCAGGCAACATCGACAAATTGCTCAGGCTCCAGGAAGCGGAGGCGGCCGACAGCCCGGAAGCGCAAGCGCTGCGGCTGTTCTCCACGGCCGAGCTGCAGATGTTCCAGTTCGAGCACCCGGAGAAGGCGCTCGAGGCGTACCAGAAGTTGCTCGACACGTATCCCGAGAGCGAGTACGCGCCCCGCGCCGCGTACGCGGTGGGCTACATCCACGCCGTCGTGCGCAGGGACACCCTCGCCGCGCGCGCCGCTTGCGACCTGCTCCAGAGCCGGTACCCGGATACCCAACAGGCGGCATACGTGTATCTGCTCCTGGGCGGCGATCCGGTGAGGGGTGGCGTCTTGCCCGCGCCGGCGCCGCCGCCCCAGGGCCCGCCGGCGCCGCGCGAGACGCCACGCGAGACAGACGAGGCGCCGCCGGAGGAGCGCGAGCAGTGAGTGCCGCCACCTTCACGCCGGCGCGCGCGCTGCAGTGCCGCGCCGCGGTCGTCGCCAACGACGACTTGAGCGCGCGCTACTTCATGCTAAGGCTCGCGCGGCCGCGCGAGATGCCCGAGCCGCGTCCCGGCCAGTTCCTGCACGTCGCCGTGCCCGAGAGCGGGCGCTTCTTCCTGCGCCGTCCGTTCAGCATCCACGACTGCGGCGACACCATCGACCTGCTCGTCGTCGAAGTGGGCGAGGGCACGCGGGCACTGCGCCGCGCGCGCGCCGGCGACACGGTGACGTTCTACGGCCCGCTGGGCGGCGCCTATCCGGAGCCGGCCGGCCGGCGCATCCTCGCCGTGGGCGGCGGGGTGGGCCTGGCGCCCCTCTATATGTATGGCCGCCGCGTGGCGGGCGGATTCGGCGGGCGCTACCGGCTCCTCTACGGGGCGCGTAGCGCCCAGGATCTCTTCGTGGGACGCATCGAGCTGGAGGCCGAGGGCGTGCGCCTGGCGAGCGACGACGGGAGCCACGGTTTCCACGGGACCGTGGTCGCGCTGGCCGAGGCGGAGCTCGAGCGCGAGGGCGCCGACGTGATCTTTTCGTGCGGGCCGACGGTCATGATGCGCGCCGCGCAGCGGCTGGCCGAGCGCGCGGGGCTCCCCCACCACGTCTCGCTCGAGAACCGCATGGGCTGCGCGCTCGGCGCGTGCCGCGCCTGCGTGGTGCCCACGCGGCTGGGGGGCGCGAGCCCGTACCGCACCGTCTGCCACGACGGCCCCGTCTTCGACGCCGCCGACCTGGACTGGGACGCGCTGCCGGTGCCATGATGCGGAGAGGATGCGAATGAGCGACTTGCGCGTGACCATCGGACCGGTGACGCACCAGAATCCCGTGTTCATCGCCTCGGGGATCTGCGGCTACGGCGAGGAGTACTCGCCGCTGGTGGCCCTCGACGCGCTGGGCGGCATCGTGACCAAGACCATCACCATGCGCCCGCGCGCGGGCAACGTGCCGCCGCGCGTGCACGAGTTGCCCACCGGTCTCCTCAACTCGATCGGCCTGGAGAACGTGGGGCTCGAGCGCTACGTCGAGGAGAAGCTCCCGCTGTTGCGCAAGCGCCGCGTGGACGTGATCGTGAGCGTGGCGGCGGAGACCGAGGAAGAGTTCGTGCGCCTGGCCGAAGCCTTCGCCGGGCGCGAGGGCTACAGCGGCCTCGAGCTCAACCTGAGCTGTCCCAACGTCGAGGACCAGGCGCTCGACCTCGGGCGCGACCCCAACTTCGTCGAGCGCATCACGCGCATCGTCAAGGAGCGCCTGAGTAGACGCTCGCTGTGGGTGAAGATCACGCCCAACGTGGACGCCATCGGCACCGTGGCGCGCGCGGCGGAGCAAGGCGGCGCCGACGCCATCTCGGCCATCAACACGGTGATCGGCATGGACTTCGATCTGGACGCGGGCCGGCCCGTCTTCGCCAAGGGCACGGCGGGCTACTCCGGTCCCGGCATCCTGCCCATCGCGCTGGCCAAGGTGTGGGAGTGCGCGCGCGCCGTCTCCATCCCCATCGTGGGCA
>JAOTVO010000419.1 GCA_029863355.1 Candidatus Krumholzibacteriia bacterium | reverse complement strand
CTTTGAAGCGGCGCGTAGGGGAATCCACCTGCGAAATCCACCGGATGCCAGGATAGCTGAGTCAGTCGGGCGAGAGTTCCGTGGGGTCCATTTCGGGGGAGTGATGAGCCGAACCCTCCCAACGCCCCGTCACAAGGACAAGGGTCGGTGGCAAGCGGAATCCCACACGAAGCTCTGCCGGCCGGGAGCCTGGAAGTCGACGTTTGCGCTCTTCATTTGCTCCCGAAACCGAGGCTCAACTGCTCGGGCACTCGACGTTGCTGTCGTAGAGAAGGGGGCGCTCTTGGCCCGAGTCCATGTTCGGCCAGCAGGCGCGTGATGTCGGCGCGGCTCGTTGCCACTTCTGCCCATCGCATGGGGCCTGCGCAGCGAGGGCAAGTTTCGACGTCGGCGGCGAAGGTGTGCGCGAGCAACCAGGCCCATCGTTTTCGCGGCGCTGGTTTGTCGTCGTGCTCGCCGAGCAGGTCGAGTAGGTCGAGCTGATCACCCGCAGCGGGTGGTGGCTTGGTCGATGACGGATCCGGTGGAGCATCGGGCACGACGAGCGCCCGGCGTGACGAGTGGCTCGACAGCACGCCAAAGTAACGCAGTGTGTGAAAGCGCGGTGGGGGCACCGCGGCGACGAGGCGGGCGATCAGGTCCTCGGGCTCGAGCACCAAGGCGCGGGTGCCGTCGCGCCACGGCTTCTTGAACGTCAGCTCCAGCTTGCCGTCACTGCGCCGCTCCAGGCGGTTTTGGGCCACGGGGGGCCGCGTGATGTAGCGACAGAGCCGCTCCACGCGCCGGCGGTCTCGGCCATCGACGACCTGGGCGGCGTGCACGTTGATGCCGCGCACTTCCGCGATGGGTGCATCCGTCACGTCACGCGCGTGGGGCCGGTCGGGTGGCGCGGTGATCAGGCGCAGGGGCGGCAGGCCGGCGCGGTCTCCGCTCAGCCCGATGCCTTGCGCGGCCGCGCCGTAGCACGCGCCAAGAGCGGGCGCGTCCACGCTGAGTTCGGGCAGCGTCTCGTCAGCGAGTGCCGGGTCGAGGCTGCGACCATGGGCTCGCAAGATCTTCTCCACGCGCGCGGCGGCGCGGCGGGCAACCTCGGCGATGTCTTCGTGCGTGGGGTTGCCGAGCTCCAGAAACTTCAACGGGCGGCGAGCGTCGTCGTCTTGGTGCACGTACACACCGTCCAGCACGAGCGCGTGCAGATGCACGTTGAGTCGGAGCGCCGAGTCCGTGCGCTGCACGGCGACCACGGCGCCGGTGAAGGCCTGCGACATGCTCGTGAGGCCGTGCTCTCGCTTCGCGCGCCAGCGCAGGGAGCGGTCCACCTCCTTCATGAATCCACTCACCACTTCGGCGCACAGCTTGCGGTCGTACCCCAGCAGCGCGCGCAGTCCCCAGGGCAGAGAGCAGATCCAGTGACGAATGGGGACACGTGGCAGCACGCGCTCTTCGAGATGCACGGCAACGTCGGCCATGCGCCGGCCGATGCAGGATGGGCAGAAGCCCCGCTGTTTACAGCTGAAGGCGACGAGCTCAGAGTAGCCGCAGTCGCGGCACACGAGCCGCAAGCAGCCGCGGTCGAGGCGGCCACAGTCTAGATATCCCTCGAACTCCTTGACCACGAACTTGGGCAAGCCGCCCTGAGCCTGTGCGCGCTCTTGGAAAGCGGACCAGTGCTCAGCGACTGCATGGTACAGCGCCGTGTCTTCCGGTCGATGACGGAAGCGGCTGCGGTCCGGCAGTGCGAGAGCGTGCGCGGCGTGGTCCACGCTCCGCGGCGGTCAGCGAGCAGCGTGCCAGGTGAGCGCGGTGCGAAAACACCGTGCGCCCGCGACCGAGCAGCGTGGCGAAGTGGCGAGGCGTCACTGGCGCTCTCGCCACCAACGTTGTGCCCTGGCCGGCCATAGCCGGCCTTGTTGCGCCTGGCATGGGCCCCGCGCCGGCCCTCGAAGAAACGGCTTGCCCCTCCTCCTCCGCCGCTTCGCCGGGCCGTCCGGCATCGCCTCCGCCCACCACCCGCACTTGTTTGTCTGCTGCCCAAACGGTTTCCCCCGCGTCCGTCTTCACGCCGACGCGGAGACCCTTGCCGTACTTGCTCGGCCCCACCCAAATGACG
>JAOTVO010000418.1 GCA_029863355.1 Candidatus Krumholzibacteriia bacterium | reverse complement strand
CGAGGTGTAGAACCAGACGTCCGCGGACTGGGGATCGCCGTCCACGTACTTGGTTCGGGAGGTCGCGGAGTCGATTGGCAGATTCTTGATCTTGAGGCGCGCCTCCCAGGGCATGAAGCCGAAGATCTCCTCGCCCGTGCCCTCGTCGTAGCGCGGCGGCACCAGCGAGCCGTCCCAGTCTCCGGCGTGAATCGCCTCGAGGAAGCCGCCGTTGGTGCCCACGTAGAGCACGCGGTCGCGCGGATAGGTCTGGCCGTAGTGCGTCTTGAACGCCCGGTAGGAGACATCGCCGAGCGGTCGGTCGGGCCTGCGCACGATCAGCGGATTCGAGTGGAACACGTCGCCGAGGCGGGCGGCGCGATCGATGCACGCAGACGGCGTGTTGACGTCGGAGGCGACGCCCGTCCCGAAGACACAGCCGCGCACCATGGCCACGACCTCGTCCGCGAGCCCCTCTTCCGTGCGCGCCGTGCTGCCCTTGAGCGGGTAGACCGCGCTGTTCGGGGTGGGATCGGACGGGTCCATGTTCGGATTGGTGAACACGTCGATCCCCAGATCTGCGGCGGCGACGTCGACCTGGGTGAACAGCGGGGGTAGCGCGCCCCAGCTCGCCGAGTTCGACACGTAGAGCGTCCGTGCGCTGGACGCGGGAACCTGCTCGCCCGCATCCCAGAAGTACTCCGCCGCCGGCAGGAAGGGGCCGCTGTTGCACTCGCCGGGCGTCGGGTCGTCGAGGGCACAGTTGCCGTTCTTGTCCTCGATGTCGCCGGTTGCCGAGATGTGCCAGGCGCGCACGTGGCCCTCCCAGAAGGCCGAGCTGCTGCGCGGGAAGAAGTAGCTCTGGTAGAAGTCGCCGCCGTCCTGGGTGCGCGCCGAGGGCACGCTGGCCGCGGTGAACGACGCCGACTTCTCGATGATGTCGTTCAGCGCCGCCACCAGCTGCTCGGCCAGCTCCTCGCCGTCCCGGGCGCCGAAGAAGAGGCCGTTGCCCATGTCCGCGGTGCGCTGGAGGAAGTCGTTCGTGGCCGTGTCCGTGGAGAAGCCGACGGTGTAGGTGTCGATCGTCTGGTCGCCCGCGAAGTCCGGCCGGAAGTCCTGCTCGTACATGAACTTGGCGATGTCGTCGAGGTAGAAGCCGCGCTCGGAGGTGAGTCCGTACGCGCCCGGCGTCTCGTCCTCTCCGTCGGGGTTGTAGTCGCCGATCAGGTCGGGGAAGCTCGCGAAGCCCGTCGCCTCGTTGAGCGTCACCTCGACGTCGAAGTCGTCGTGGGTAGCCAGGCCGTCGGTCACGATCACCACGAAGGCCTTCTCGCAGGCGTACAGCATGGGATCGTCGAACCACTGGGTGGCCAGGGCCCGCCAGGTGCCGGAGCCGTCGTACTGGTAGCGCGGGAAGGTGCTCGCGACGGTGTCTCCGTTCTGGTCGCGGCTGGGGAGGTCCGCCAGATTGCGGCTCATCCAGTACGTGTAGATCTGGAAGAGCGTCTCGGCGAGCGGCGTGTCATCGTTCCCGTCCGGCGTGATGTCGTTGCTGATGGCGTTCTTGATGCCGGCCTCGAGCTCGGCGGCGTGGTTCGGGTTGGCGCGGCCGAGGTCGGCGACGATGTAGCCGCCGTTCGGATCCTTGCCGGCGGCGTCTTCGGGCCCGCGAAAGGTGGCGAGGCCGAAGCGCACGTTCTTCGACTCGGCCACGCACAGCACGTCGAGCATCACCTGCTTCGAGGCCTGGAAGCGCGTGCGGCGATACACGTCCGGGTGCTCGAGGCCCTTGCAGCCCGGACCGCTGCTCGTGGTGGTTTCGATCTCGGTCACATAGGGATCGGCCTCGGCGCTGAAGTACCAGTTGAGGTAGCGGCCGTTCCAGAGCGTCTCGACGCTCTTCGCGTCGTTCTTGGAGGGATCCCAGAGGGTGCGCGTGCGGCCGCAGTTCACGTCGGCGACGGTCACGCTCATGGAGGTGGGGCTGCCGCCGATGCCGAACTCGGCTTGCAGATCCTGGAAGGTGTAGTCAGTGGCGTTGTCCCAGTGCGCGCAGACCGGCACCGCCTCCTGGTCGAAGGCCGGGTGCCACTCGATCTGATTCATCGACTCGGAGTTGTCCATGATCAGGATGACGTTCG
>JAOTVO010000417.1 GCA_029863355.1 Candidatus Krumholzibacteriia bacterium | reverse complement strand
GACTCGCTCATGACCGCGCAGCCGTGGCTGGACTTCGTCACCGTCGCGCCGTATCGCTTGAGCTCCGGCGACGGCCCCAAGCAGGTCTACGCGCAGTTTCTCGACGAGACGGGCAACCCGACGCACGTGGTGTCGTCTTCGATCATTCTGGATACCTTCGCGGAGATCTCGACGCTGTCCTTCGCCTGTGCGGCGGCGTGCGTCGACGTCGACACCATCGCGCCCGGAGGGAAGGTCCACTTCTTGATCCAGCCCACCGGCGCCGAGCTCGACGGCTTCGCTCGCGTGTTCATCGAGGGACTGGGGGAGACGCCCGTGATCGTGCGCGACGACGGTCGCTTCGGCGACCCCGTGGCCGGGAACGGCAGCTACGAGATCGACTACGTCTTCCCCCAGTTTTTCCGCCAGAGCAGCATGCGCATGAGTGCGGTCTTCGTCGACCGCGCGGAAAACGAGAGCCCCGAAGTCGAGTTCGCCGGCACTCTCTACATGAGCGATCCCCCGGCCGCCGTCACGCTCCTGCAGCCGGCGGCCACCGACACGACGTCGATCACGGTGCGCTGGTCGCGATCCCAGGACACGCACTTTGCGCGCTACGAGGTGTACCGCGACACCGCGCCCACGGTCACGCCGGCCCAGTCGATTCTGGCCGGCCAGGTGACGAACATCGCAACCACGACATTCCAGGACGGCGGCCTGGCGCGGGGCACCAGCTACTACTACCGCGTGTACGTCGTCAACGATCTGGACGAGCGCGTGGGAAGCAACACCCTGCAGATGAGCACGCTCCCGTAGGCGTCCCGGGAATCGCCCCACGCGGGCGAAACGATGCTTGACACGAAAGGGCCGCCCGGACCATCTTGCCCTGAAGCCATGGCAGCCGAACGATCGCACGGGCGTGCGGGTGCCGGGCGGTTCATCGCCGGATCGTCGAACGGCGCGCGTTTCCCCCCCCACCCGAAGGATCCGCACCGGCCGCTCCTGTGGTTCGCGGCCGGGTTGTCGTGCGCGCAAAAGACTCGCCGGGCGTGTGCGCCGCGCCCCGAGGTGCCGGGGGTAACCTATTGTCGAAACAGACGTTCAATATTCGCCCGCCGGGCGACCATGGCCGGGCTTGGCCCCCAACTTGCAAAGTGTCCCAGCGAAACCACAGGTATCCCCGACGAGGAACAGCGAGGACTCGCAACATGGCATTTGCAGCTAGGGGGCCGGTTGCCCCCGCTTGGATTGCACTGTTCCTGCTGGCGGCGCTCCAGGCGCCGTCCGCACCCCTGGCCGCCGACAACGGGGCCGGCACCTATGGCGCCCCGTTCCTGCGCATTCCCGTCGGCGCCCGGCTGACGACGTCGCCCGACGTGGTGGCGGGCATGACGCCCGACGCTTCAATGGCCTTCTCCAACCCGGCGTTTTTGGCCGGCGTTCCCGGCGAGGTGTTCTTCTCGACCGCCAACTGGCTGGACGAGATGCGGTATAGCGCCGCCAGCGCAGCCGTGCCGCTCGGCGGCGGCTCCACTCGGCTGGGGCTGGGGGCGACGTTCCTCTACTCGGGCGATCTGCAGGGCTACGATAGCCAACTCAACGTCGTCGCCGAAGACAGCTACTACGACGTGGCCAGCGTGGTCTCCGTGTCGCACCAGTTCGCGCGCACGGGGCTTTCGCTCGGGGGTGGCGTGACCGTGCTCCGCCAGCACCAGTGGTCGGCCAACGGGAACGGATACGCCTTCTCCTTGGGGGCGGCCTACGCGCTGGGTCCGAACCTGATCCACGCGTCGGCGCTGAACTTCGGAGGGCGCGTGAGGTTCGAGTCCACCAGTTACGAGGTCGATCCCCGCGCCATCCTTGGCGTCGGCCGCGTCTTCGACACCAGCTTCGGGCAGCTGTTCGCCGGCGTGCAGATGGACTACACCCAGGTCGTCGGCCAGCGGCTCCAGATCGGCGTGGACTACCAGCTCAACCGCCTCTTCACGCTGCGTACCAGCCTGCCGGACGCGCTGAGCGCACAAGATGGCGGCGCTCCGTTCACCGCGGGCCTGGGATTCCGCTATGGGGCCGTCCGGTTGGATTACGCCTACACGCCGCAGGAGTACTTCGGCAGCTCCCACACCTTCTCGGTGGGGTTCGGCTTC
>JAOTVO010000416.1 GCA_029863355.1 Candidatus Krumholzibacteriia bacterium | reverse complement strand
AGCGTCCCGCGACTTCCCTACCTCGCCAGGCATCCTGCACGAAGCAAAGCGTGGCCAGGGTACCACGAGCCGCGGGCTACCAACCGTCGCCCCTGCGGTCTACTCTTTCAGCCATGAACTACGACCTGCCCCGCGCGACACTCTTGGCTCTGATCCTCGTGACGGCCGCATCATGTACGCCCGACTCCACCCGCCGTGAGCGCGTCGATCGCGAGTACCTGCAGTTGCTCGCCGCCGAGGACGTCCGACCCACAGATGGACCGGAGTTGGACCGACTGATCGGCGCAACGCACGGATCGACGGTATTCCTGCGTCAGGTCGCCGTGCGTGCTTTGGGACGGCTGGAGAACCCGGAACTCGCGCACGCGATCGAAGCCCTCCTCGACGACTCGTCTCCGGCAGTCCGGTCCGAAGCAGCCAACGCACTTGCCCAGGCACACTTCACCTCGCCGGGTGGAGAGGCGGTCGAGCCTCTGGAGCACCGCATCGAAGTGGAGTCCGACCCGGCCGTGCGCGGCGAGTTGGCTCGGGCCATCGGCCGACTCGCCCTGGGGCCGGCCGACCGAGCGTACGTGGCCGCCATTCTCGTGGACATGAGTTTCGATGGCACGGGCTTCCCGCCGGCGGCGACGCTCACCGGCGTGGCGCTGGGTTCCGAGGCGCTGGTGCGGGGGGCGCGGGGGCGCGGGATTCCCGAGCGGCTGCTGCACCGCCTCGACGAGCTGGCCACCTACCCGGGCGAGTACTTCCTCGACCCGCAGGGAGACCGCGTTCGGGCGCTCGCCCTCCAGGCGCTCGGGCATGCAGGCGCGATTCGCTGGGCACACATCCAGAGGGCACTGCTCGATGAACGTCCCGAGATCGGGGGCACCGCAACGCGCTACTTGGCGACCGTTGAGGAGGCCCTGCGCCCCGAGGCGATCCGCAGCGCTGCGGCGAATCAGTCGCCGTTCACGGTGCTCGAGGTATTCCGGTACATCCAGGCGCAACCTCGCACCGATCAGACCTGCATCCATCTTTTCTCGGCAGCGCAGAATCCGCCTCCCAACGCGCCGTACCTGATAAACATGGGCGTACGGCTGACCGCGCTCGATGCCCTGGCGGACCCGTGCCCCGACCTCGCCGGACAGCGCACCCTCCTGCTCGACGTGGCGCGCTCGGTCGACGCGGGAGCGTGGCGGCCCGCTACCCGCGCCCTTCGCTCGCTCGCAGGGCGCTTCCCGGCCGACGCCGCCAATGTCCTGCCCGTCTTCGCCCAGCACGACAATCCGTTCGTGCGCGTGTACGCCGCGCAGGTAGCCGCGACCCTCTCCGACGGCGCCATGCTGGACCGCCTCCTCCAGGACCCGATCCACAACGTGCGCACGGCCGCTTTGCAGGGGCTGTACCTCCTCCGCGGCCACGGAGCGGAGGACGCGGCACGCGCCCAGATGAACCAGGACGATCCCCAATTGGTCATGACTGCCGCCCGACTCCTCGAAGGCGCACCCGCCCGTCGGAGCACGGCCGAAGCGTCGCTCGCCGCCTTCGAACGGCTGTCGGCGGCACAGCGAGAGACGTGGCGTGACGTGCGGATGGGGCTTCTGGCACGGATCGCGGAGACCGGCAGTGCCGACGACTCAGGAAGGCTCATCCCCTACTTGAGCGACTATGATCCCCTGGTCGCGACGGAAGTGGCGAACATGCTGCAGACGTGGAACGGGCGCCCATACTCGGCCCGGCCTCAGCTACTCCCACGACTTGCACTCCCGACAGCGGCGGAACTCCGCGATATGGAAGAGGTGCAGATCGTCCTGCACGTGAGAGAGGGTGGTGAGATCGTGATCGACCTCCATCCCTACTCAGCGACCACCAACACGTACCGCTTCTACCAGATGGTCCGACAGCGCTGGTTCGACGGACTGACGTTCCATCGCTGGGCTCCGAACTTCGTGATCCAGGGGGGCAGTCCGCACGCCAATGAGTATTTCGGGGACGGCCCGTTCACCCGAGATGAAGTCGGTGCGACACATTGGCGAGGTACGGTGGGGATCTCGACGCGTGGGCACGACACCGGAGACGGACAGATCTTCGTCAACCTGATGGACAACGTCCGGCTCGATCACGCCTATACCATTGTGGGCACAG
>JAOTVO010000085.1 GCA_029863355.1 Candidatus Krumholzibacteriia bacterium | reverse complement strand
CACGCCGCCCGTCAGCTCGCCCGAGCGCAGGCCGGCCACCAGTCCGATCACGTCGCCGCCGCCGACGTGCGTGTTCCAGCTCACGACGGCGAGCGAGTCTACCGGCTCGCGCCGGCCGCCGGTGAAGTCGGCCACCAGGGGCGGCCCGACGCTCGCGCACCACTGCACGAGCCGCCGCCGGTCGAGCGAGTCCGGCGTCTCGATCCAGCGCACGGCCGCGCCGCCGTCGCGGCAGGTCGGGCGCACCGGCGCCGTCCCGGGCGTGCTGCCGGTCAACCCGCGCAGCGCGCACCCCGGTACCGCCAGCACGACCACCCACAGGGCCCCCCGTCCGAGCGCGTGCCGGGTCACAGCAGCTTGACCGCTTCCTGCACGCCGGCGTCATCGGGGCACGGGCGCACGGTGAAGCCGAGGCGGCTCACCAGCGAGAGCATGTTCGTGTTCCCGGAGAGGATCTCGCCCTCCATGCGCTTGAGTCCCCGCGACTTCGCCACTTCCACCAGACCCATCATGATGCGCGAGCCGATGCCCAGTCGGCGCCAGTCGTCGCCCACCACCAGGGCGAACTCGCAGCTCTCGCCGTCCGGGTTGGTCACGTAGCGTCCCACCGCCACCTCCTCCTCCCGGCCTTCCACCTCGGTGGTCGCGATGAACGCCATCTCCCGGTCGAAGTCGATCTGCGTGAAGCGCACCAGCATCTCCGGCGTCAGCTCGTGCAGCGCGCGCATGAAACGGAAGTACTTGGACTGCGCGGAGAGGTTGCGCACGAACGTGTCCTCGATCTCCGCGTCCTCGGGCCGGATGGGCCGCATCACCATCGTGCGCCCGTCGGGCAGCTGCCAGCGGCTGACCAGGTGGCTGGCGTAGGGGCGGATCGCCATGTGCCCGTAGCGGTCGGCGGTCGGCGTGCGGTGTGCGACCACGACGCGCGCGTCGACGGCCACCGCTCCCTCCTCGTCGGCGATCAGCGGGTTGATGTCGAGTTCCTGGATGTGCGGCAGCTCGCAGACCATCGCGGAGACGTTGAGCAGCACGCCTTCGATCGCCGCCGAATCGACCGGCGGCATGTTGCGGAACGCGCCCAGCAGCCGTGCCACGCGCGTGCGCCCCACCAGGTCGCGGATGATGAGGCGGTTGAGGGGCGGCAGCGCGACCGAGCGGTCCTGCATCACCTCGCCGGCGGTGCCGCCCGCGCCGAAGCTCACCGTGGGGCCGAACACCGGGTCGCGAATCACGCCGACCATGAGCTCGCGCCCGTGGGGTTTGCGCACCATGCGCTCCACCGTCACGCCGATCACCTCCGCGTCGGGCTTCGCCCGTTTCACGCCGGCGACGAGATCGTTGAAGGCGGCGCGGATGGCGTGTGCACCATCGATGCCGAGCCGCACGCCCCCCACGTCGGATTTGTGCGTTACGTCGTGGGAATGGATCTTCAACGCCACGGGAAAGCCCACCGATTCCGCCGCGACCAGCGCGTCGCCCGGCGAGCGCGCCACGACGCTGGGCACGGTGGGGATGTGGAACGCGGCGAGCAGCGCCTTGGACTCCGTGGTCGAGAGCACCGTGCGCCCCTCGGCCAGGGCGCCCTCGATGATCATGCGCGCGCCCTCGACGTCGGGCTCGCTGCGATCCGACAGCGGTCCGGGCACCTGCATGAGCAGCCGCTGGTTGCGGTGGTACGCGGCCATGTACGAGAACGCCTGCACCGAGGCTTCGGGCGTCTCGAAGGCCGGAATCCGCTCCTCGGCGAAGATCCTCCGCGCTTCACGCACCCGGCTCTCGCCCAGCCAGCAGGCCAGGGTGGGCTTGCTCCCCTCCCCCGCCGCGCGCACGACGTGCCGCGCCGATTCGGTGGCGTCGCTCATGGCCTGCGGCACGAACATGGCGAGCACGCCGTCGATGCCGGGGTCGCGCTGGCAGGCCGACACCGCCTCGTAGTAGCGCTGGGCGGGGGCGTCGCCCAGGATGTCGACGGGGTTGCCGCGCGACCAGTGCGCGGGAAGCAGCGCGTCCAGCGCGGCGACGGTCGCCTCGTCGAGCGGCGCGATCGTCGCGCCGCTCTCTACGGCGCAGTCCGCGGCCAGCACGCCGGGGCCGCCCGCGTTGGTCACCACGGCCAGGCGGTCGCCGCGCACGTGCGCGCCGCTGGAGAGAATGCGGGCCGCGGAGAAGAGCTGCTCGATGGTCATCACGCGCACGGCACCGGCGCGCCGCAGCGCGGCGTCGAAAACGTCGTCAGCTCCGACGAGCGAGCCGGTGTGGGAAACGGCGGCGCGCGAGCCCTCGGAAAAGCGGCCGGCCTTGACCACCACGACCGGCTTCATGCGGGCGGCCACGCGCAACCCGCTCATGAAGCGCCGCGCGTTGCCGATGCCCTCGATGTAGAGGAGGATGCTCCTCGTCTCCGGGTCGACGGCCAGGTAATCCAGCACCTCGCCGAAATCGACGTCGGCCGACGCTCCCATCGATATCACCGACGAGAAGCCGACGTGGTTCTCCGCCGCCCAGTCCAGGATCGACGTCCACAGCGCCCCCGACTGCGAGACCAGGGCGAGGTCGCCCCGCAGCGCGGGGATGTGGCTGAAGGACGCGTTGAGGCCGATCGACGAGCGCATCACGCCCAGACAGTTGGGGCCGATGATGCGCACGCCGTGCAGGCGCGCATGGTCCAGCATGCGCCGCTCGAGCGCCCGGCCCGGGGCGCCGATTTCGCGAAAGCCCGCCGACAACACGACGGCGCCACCGATGCCCGCCGCACCGCACTGGCGCACGAGATCGGGAACACTCTTTGCAGGCGTCACGACGACGGCGACGTCCACCGGCTTGCCGATCGCGTCCAGCGACGCAAAGCATGGCCGCCCAGCAACTTCCTCGTGGTTGGGGTTGACCGCGTAGAGCTCGCCGGCGTAACCGGCTTCGATCAGGTTGGCGAAAACCCGGCCGCCCAGCGCGCCGGGTCGGCTGGTGGCCCCCACCACGGCGACAGAGCGGGGCGCGAGGATACTGTGCAAGTAGTGAAGGCCCATGACGATATGCCGAATGGCTCGGCGCGAGGCGCCGGAAAGGGCGGGCGGCGGCGTTCGCGGCGATTATACGGGCGGGGCGCGGCGACAAGCAAGGGGTGCTGTCGGATACCCGGACCACCGCGGCCGACCTCCTGCACAACTCATTTATTCATAGTATGTTATGAGAGCGCTCCGGCCCCGGCCCGGCGCTGCCGGGAATTCCGCACGTGGAGCCCAAGTTTTACTTGATAATTGGACCACGTTTTCCGATTATTGACCTTAGCTGTTGTGTTCAAGCCCAGTTAGGGGCAACCATATCAGAGAGCCGGGCCGGCCATGGGGCCGGTCTGCCGCTAATGGCAAGTTGAGCGTAAACGTTTACGCGCCCCCCGCGACCGGCCGCAGGCCGACCCGGAGCGACGCACCCCCAAGAGAGCCATGACACAAAAAAGAACCATGCAAGCCGCGTCGGCGCAACCGCGCGAGGCGTCTCCGGGCGACACTGCGCGCGTCGAAGAACACATCGTCGAAATCATCTCCGATTCCGGCGAGGGCGCCCAGACCGCCGGGCAGATGTTCGGCACCATCTCCGCGAAGATGGGCAACAGCGTCTGGACGGTGGAGATCATCCCCGCGGAGATCGAGCCGCCGGCCCGGAGTACGGCGGGCGCCAGCGGAAACCGCATCCGCCTGGGGTCGTTCCCCATCACCAACGCCGGCGACGAAGCCGACATCGTCGTTGCTTTCAACGATCAGGTCTTGATCGGGCGCGAGAAGGCGGGCGAGTTCAAGCCCGGGTGCACGATCCTTCTCGACAACGTGTGGAAGGATCACGCGGACCCGGCCGTCGCGTCGCAGTATGCGGAGACGGTGGCGGACTTCATCGACCGCGGCTACCGCGTGATCGAGGTGCCCATGGAGGAGGAGTGCCGGAAGCACATGGAAAACCCGCGCCGGGGCAAGAACATGTTCGTCGTGGGCATGCTCTGCTACATCTACGTGCGGGACGTCTCGCTCGTGCACGGGGAGATCAAGTTCAAATTCCGGCACAAGGGCGAGAAGGTCATCGCGCCCAACGTGAAGCTGCTCGAGGCGGGCTACGCCTGGGCGGGGCAGAATCTCGGTTTCCGCTTCGAGGTGCCGCTGATCGGCGTCGCCGAGCCGGAGGTCGTCTTCAACGGCAACACCGCGATCGCCCTCGGCGTCGTTGCCGCGGGCATGGACGTGTGCGCCATGTACCCCATCACGCCGGCGACTTCGGCCTCGCACTACCTGAGTGAGATCTTCGACGAGGTGGGCGGAGTCGTCCACCAGGCCGAGGACGAGATTGCCGCGTGCGCGTTCGCCATCGGCGCCTCCTACGCGGGCAAGTGCGCGGTGACCATCACCTCCGGCCCGGGCCTGGCTCTGAAGACGGAGTTGCAGGCACTGTCGGTGATGGGCGAGGTCCCGCTGGTCCTCGTCGACGTTCAGCGCGGCGGCCCGTCCACGGGGCTGCCCACGAAGGTCGAGCAGGGCGACCTGCTCGCCGCGTGCTTCGGAACGCCGGGTGACGCGCCGAAGATCGTGATGGCGCCCGCGACCATCGAGGACTGCTTCTACTCGATCATCACGGCGCGCAAGATCGCCGAGACGTTTCGCACGCTGGTGCTCGTGCTCACCGACGCTAACCTGGCCACCGGCCAGCAGGCGTTCCCGCGGCCGCATTTCAACAAGGAGTGGCTGGCGCCTCCCATCGACCAGAGCCCGGTTCCCCGGGACAAGGATCCGTACGACTGGGACCCGCGCACGGGACTCTCGCAGCGCTTCATCCCCGGACAGCCGGGCGGCATGCACACGCTCACCGGACTGGCGCACACGCGCGACTCGCGCGTGGCCTACGAGCCGGGCGCGAACCAGGAAGGGTGCCGCCACCGCAGCCTCAAGCTCGCCGCGTTCCAGAAGACGCTCAAGCCCCCCCAGGTATACGGAGACGCCGAAGGCGAACTCCTCGTCGTGGGTTGGGGCAGCACCAAGGGAGCCATCGAGGAAGCGGTCGATCGCGCGCGCCGGGACGGGCTCAAGGTCTCGTCGCTGCACATCAAGTTCCTGCAGCCCATGGCCTCGGGCATCCGGGAGATCCTGCAGCGCTTCGATCGCGTCACCACCGTCGAGATCAACTACTCGGACAGCCTCGACGACGACCTCATCGACGAAGACAACCGCCGCTACGCCAACCTGGCCTGGCTGCTGCGCGCGCGCTATCTGGTCGACGTCGACTGCTGGTCGAACGTCCACGGGCAGCCCATGAAACCGGGCGCGATTGGAAAGATGATACGAAGCAAGCTGGCGGCCGACTGAGCCGCCGCCGAGGTGAGGAAACCATGTTCGGTCTGAAGAACGAGTGCGTTCTGGGTTACGAAGAAGAGTACCGCACGATCGAGGACTACCAGGGACGGATCGTGCGCTGGTGTCCCGGCTGCGGAGACAACGGCATCTTGAGCGCCGTCCAGCGGCTGTGCCGCGACGAGCAGCTCTCGCCCGAGAAGACCGTGTTCGTCTCGGGCATCGGCTGCGCCGCGCGTTTGCCGCACTACATGAGCACGTACGGCTTCCACGGCCTGCACGGGCGCGCGCTGGTGACGGCGCAGGGCGTCAAGATCCGCCGGCCCGATCTGAAGGTATTCGTGAACATGGGCGACGGCGACTGCTGCTCCATCGGCACGGCGCACTGGATCCATTCCGTTCGACTCAACATGGACATGGTGGCGATGTTGCACGACAACAATATCTACGGCCTGACCAAGAACCAGGCCTCGCCCACCACACCGACGGGCCGCAAGACCGCCACCACGCCGAGGGGAACCCCTCTGCGTCCGCTCAACCCTCTCACCACGACGCTCGGCGTGACCAACGCGTCGTTCGTGGCGCAGGTGGTCGAGTGGCTGCCCGAATTGCTCTACAACGTCATTCGCCAGGCCTACCACCACAAGGGCTTTGCCTTCATCCGCATTCTCCAGCGGTGCCCGCACTTCATGCCCGACCTGTTCACGTCGCTCCTCGACGATCCGTCGCGGCTCCTGCTATTGCGCCACGAGAACGGCATCCAGGTGAGCGACGCCATGGGCCGGATACTCAAGACCCAGGAGGAGCACGACCCGTCCGACCTCCACCGCGCCCGCGAGCTGGCGGAGTCGCAGGAGCGCGTGCCCGTCGGCATCCTCTACCGCAACGAGAGCGTGGCGCGCTACGAGGACCTGCGTCGGCCGGCGCGCGTGCCGACGTGGGAGGATCGCCAGCGTCTCCTCGAGAATACGTTCGACAAGTTCGGGATCTTCCCGAACGGCCACGAGGTGACCACCGGTGCAACCCAAAAAGAGTAGGCGCGAGCGCGCCGAAGCGGAAGACGTGGCGGTGGAAGCCGAGGACGACGGACTGCCCAAGGAGCCGCCGCTGCCCTGGCAGACCCCGCCGCAGGGGTACGACGCCGACGCGGTGCGCGCCGAGCTCCTCGCGTTCCATCTCTATGGCCATCGCCGTCCTGCGGCCGTGCCTCCCGGCGGGGTCCCCGCGGCCGTTCCCGTCGCCCTGCACACCCACCTCGATCTCGCCGCGGTTCGACACGACTATCCCGTCGTGGCCACGCCGGACGAATGTCTGCCGCTGGGCCACGTCATCGACGCCCTCATCGCGCGCTCGGGCCTCGAGGGTGACGACGAAGAGCGCTTCCGCCGCCACGTCCTGCGCCTCGAAGCCAGGCTGCGCTCGGCCACTCTGGACGAGCCCGGCGCCGTGCTCGGCGATGCCTGGTCGGCGGCCGCCGCGGCGCTGGCCGGTGACGAGGCGCTCAGCGAAGACCAGCGCTCGGTCCTGCGGGACAACCTCGGCCGGGCCCGCGCGGCACTGGAGCACGCCCACGGCACGTTGCTCTCCTGCGGACGCGACGCCGTGCTCGAGTTGTTCCGGGCCGAGCTCGCGCGCGATCGCCACGCGCGCTCGCAGGCGTGGCGCGACACCGTGGCCGAAGTGGTTCGCCGCGCGGAAGAGCTCTTGCAGGTCGACGACGACCACTCGCCCGCGGCGCAGAGCCCGGAGCACCTGCGCGACGCCACCGCCGACGCGGGTGGCGAGGTGGACTTCGACACCATGTCCGTGCTCCTCTCCGAGAGCCGGATCGCCGAGCCGCTCCCCGCGTCGCGGCGCGAGCGCGTCGAACGCGCGCTCGACGCGATTCGCGAGCTGGGCTCGCTCTTCGATCCCGCCCCGCCCGTGGCACCCCCGTTCGACGACGAGCCGGTGCGCAACGACTGCGCGGCGGCGCTCGAGCGGCACCGCGAGCGCATGGAGCGCCTCGTGTCGTTCTTCCGCGCGCTCCACGTCGCGCGCCTCGAGGTGGATAACCGGTACCGCGAGCCGGTGCACGACGCCTTCTTCGCCGGTTTCGACGCGCGCTACCTCACGCGCGAAGAGATCGCCCTCTGTCCCGGCGTTGCGCTCGTCCTCGACGACGCGTTTTTCGACAACGGGGGCGTGACCGACCTGCTGGAGCTGCTCGCCTCGGGCGCGCCGGTCAAGATCCTGGTCCTTCTCGACGATCTCCACATGGACGACGACCTCGCCCCCGGCGTGCCCGCCCGTCTGGGTGCAATGGCGGCGGCGCTCGGTAACGTGAGCGTGGCGCAGGCGCCGGCCTCGGCCTTCGCCTTTCTGCGCGACGGCCTGCGCGAGGGACTCTCCTGGAGCGGGACGGCGCTCTTTGCCGCCTACACCGGGGAGTCGGCGCCGGGCGACCTGCCCGTTTACCTGCGCGCCGCTTCGGCCATGGACGCGCGCCTGTTCCCCGCCCTGTCCTTCCAGCCCGGGCGCGGGAGGCGCCTCGCCGATCGCATCGACGTCGGCGTCAACACGCAGCCCGAGCGCGATTGGCCCGAGGAGTCCTTTTCCTACCGCGCGGCGAATGGCGCCACTGTGGAAGCCCCGACGGTGTTCACCACGGCGGACGCCCTCTTCTGCGACGGGCGTCTCGCCGGCAACTTCTGGAGCGTGCCGCCCGAGAAGTGGCACGCGCACATGGTGCCCGTGGCGGAGTGGGTCGGCGGCGACGCCGTCGGCACGGACGCCGCCATTCCCTACGTGACCGTGGTCGACGAGAACGGCGACGTGGGCCGCGCCGTGCCGACACGCCGGGCGGCCGAGGCGGCGCTGCGCTGCCGCGACGCGTGGCGGCACCTGCGCGAGACGGGCGGCGTGGCCAACTCCTTCGTCCACGACGCGCTCGACGCTGAGCGCACCGCACTCGCCGAGGAGAAGCGCCGCGAGGTCGAAGAGATCGAGCGCACCTACGCGGCCAACCTGGAGCGGGACCTGGGCGAGCTGGCGCAGGAGATCATATCGCGCATCGCCTCGCAGCTCCTCGCGGGCGGCGCGCTCCCGGCCGCGCCCGCGGTCGCAGTGCCGAAGGCGGCGCCCCGGCCGGCCACCGCGCCCGCCGAGGTGCCGGCGCCGGCCGGCGCGCCCGCCGCCGGAGCGACGGAGACGAAGGAGGAAGAGGCCGTCTCCTTCGACGATCCCTACATCGACACGCCCCTGTGCACGAGCTGTAACGACTGCTTCAAGATCAACACGATGATGTTCGCGTACGACGCCAACAAGCAGGCCTACATCAAGGACGCCGACGCGGGACCGTATTGCGACCTCGTACGGGCCGCCGAGATCTGTCCCGTGAAGATCATCCACCCCGGTAAGCCCAAGAACCCGGACGAGCCGGGGCTCGACGACCTCGTTGCGCGCGCGGCGAAGTTCAACTAGCCCGCGCGCTCGACCATGGAAGGGCTCACGGCAATCGGTTTCATCTTCGCGCTCGCGGGCGCGCTCGCGGGAATTCTCGCGGCGGCCAACGCGCGGCTGCGGGTTTTCGAAGACCCCCGTATCGACCACGTCACCGACCTCCTGCCCGGCAACAACTGCGGCGCGTGCGGGCTGCCCGGCTGCCGGGCGTTCGCCGAGAAGGTGGTCGGGGGCGACGTCCGGCCCAGCGACTGTCCCGTAGGCGGACCCGACACCGCGCTGGTGGTCGCCGACTACCTGGGCGTGGAGGCCGGCGAGGCGGAGAAGCGGGTCGCGCGCCTGCTCTGCGCCGGGGGCACGAACGCGGCTACCCAGATGTCCATGTACGAGGGGCACCGCTCGTGCCGGTCCGCCGCGTCGGTGGTCGGCGGCGGCAAGGGTTGTCGCTGGGGATGCTTGGGTTTCGGAGACTGCGTGGAGGTGTGCACCTTCGATGCCATCGTCATGGGCCCGACGAGCCTGCCCATCGTGGATTTCGAGAAGTGCACCTCGTGCGGAGACTGCGTGGACATCTGTCCCAAGGGACTGTACGAGATCTTTCCGGAGAGTCGACACCTCCTCGTGCAGTGCAAGTCGGAGCTGGAGGGCGACGAAATGCTCGAGGACTGCAAGGTGGGCTGCACGGCGTGCGAGCGCTGCGTGGCCGACGCCCCGTCGGGGCTCTTGACGATGCGGCGCAACCTGCCGGCGATGAAC
>JAOTVO010000415.1 GCA_029863355.1 Candidatus Krumholzibacteriia bacterium | reverse complement strand
GCTGGCCAACCTCGACGACCTCGCCGAGGACGTCACCGAGGTCGGCGTGGGCGGCCCGGACTTCGCCTACGTGCAGTCCCTGGGCGACCTCGACTCGCAGACCCGCGCGCAGCTGTTCTCCGCGCGCCAGGACATCGGCAAACTGCTGCGCCAGTCCCGCCTCCAGCAGGAGAGCTACGGAGATATCATCACGAGCCTGGAGGCCACCAACGAGGTGCTTCGCGCCACCCCATCGCTTGCCCCCGTCAACGTGGGGTTCGTCTCCAGCGGATACGGATGGCGCATGGACCCGATCACGGGACGGCGGACCATGCACCGGGGCTTGGACTTCTCGGCCCGGTTGGGTACGCCGGTCTACGCCCCCGCCGATGGGGTGGTGACCTTCTCGGGGACCTGGCGCACCTACGGCGAGGTCATCGAGGTCTCGCACGGCCAGGGTTACCTGACGCGCTACGCCCACCTCCAGAAGCGGCTCGTTCGGGAAGGCCAGCACATCCGGCGCGGAGACGTCCTCGGCCGCGTGGGCTCCTCCGGCAAATCCACCTTCTCGCACCTCCACTACGAGGTGGAGAGGGAGGGCAAGCGCGTCAACCCGCAGCGGTACGTCCTCTCCCCGTAGGATTTCAATTTTCCTTGCCAAGGCGCTTTGGCCTACCCTATTCTCCCGCCGGGTGAGAGTCGCCGACTATCACCTTGAAAAGACAGAAGTTGTAGGTCAACCCCGGGAGAGTACGCGCATGCGGCTCGGTGCGGTCGGGCGTTTCGGCATTGCTATGCTCACGCTCTCCGGCGTTCTGAGCGCCGGCACTCCCGCCCTGGCGGGCCGCGTGGAGCGGGTGCGCTTCTCCGTCCAGCCCGAGCGCACCCGCATCGTCGTCGATCTGAGCACGCCTTGCCGCTACGAGGTCGTCCGCCACGCCGACCCCGAGCGACTCGCCATCAACCTTCCCCGGGCCCAGGCCGGCACCCAGCTCGATGGAATCTCCGTCGGGGCCGGGGGCGTGGATCGCGTCCGGGTGAACCGGTTGTCCTGGGGGACCCAGCTGGTGATCGACCTGGACCAGGAGGCGCCCTGGGACGATTTCACCCTGAGCCGCTCGGGCAACAAGCCGGACCGGATCGTGGTCGACCTGCGGGCCAGCCCGGCGCCCGTCGCACGCGGTAGCGCCCGGAGACGGGATCCCCACGGCGCGTCCGCGATGCCGCCATCGCGGGCGGTGGTAGTCGCGGTGGATGCGGGGCACGGGGGCGAGGACCCAGGCACTCTCGGCCGCTTCGGTCTCGTGGAGAAGAAACTCACGCTGGATCTGGCGCGGCGCGTGGCGCGCGCCGTCGAGGTCCACGACGGGTTCGACGCCGTCCTCACCCGTAACGCCGACGTGTTCCTCTCGCTGCCGCGCCGCAACGAGATCGCGGAGGAGCGCGGCGCGGACGTGTTCGTGAGCATCCACCTCAACTCGGCCCGGAACCGGGCCGCGCGGGGCGTCGAGGTGTTTTTCGTCTCGCCGTCGGGAGCGGCGCAGTCGGCCTCGCAGGTGCTCTCGCGTCCCGAAGAGGCGGCGCACGAGTACGGCGTCGGGGACCGGGGCAGAGACGAGGTTCTGCACATGCTCGTCGACATCAACCAGCAGGCGGTGCTCGCGCGCAGCGAGATGCTCGCCGAAGAGATCCTGGAGTCGATGGGCACGAGCGGCCTGCCGCCGACGCGCAGCGTCAAGCAGAGGTCCTACTCGGTGTTGCGAACCATCTCCATGCCGTCGGTGCTCGTCGAAGCCGGCTTCATTTCAAACACAATGGACGCGCGCCTGATACAGCGGGAGAGCGGCCGTCAGGCCATCGCCGACGCCATCGCCTCCGGAATCGTCTCCTTCCTGCACAGGAACCCGCCGCGGCGCACCAGCGGCGACGGCGGCGCCGTGGTCGTGCATCGCGTGGAGCGGGGGGAGACGCTGTGGGCACTATCGCGTCGCTACCGTACGTCCGTCGCCAGCATCGCGCGAACCAATGAACTCAAACCGACGAGCGTACTGCGCGTCGGCCAGGAGCTCCGCATCGCAAAGGGCGATTGAGGTGACGTGAAGCGATGAACCTGAGGCAATCGCTCACGGAGAACCTCGGCGTCAAGCTCATTGCGGTCGTCG
>JAOTVO010000414.1 GCA_029863355.1 Candidatus Krumholzibacteriia bacterium | reverse complement strand
CCGCCGATCTCCGCCCCCGAGGTGCCGATGTTGACGTTGGCGATGCCGCAATCGGATCCCACGTGCGAGAGGAACTGCTCCGCGCGCAGCGCGTGGGTCGTGAAGACCGCCGACGAGAGCCCCTGCGGCACCTCGTTGTGCCACGCGATGGCCTCGTCGAAGTCCTCGTACTCGATCAAGTAGAGGATGGGCGCGAACGTCTCCGTGTGCACGATCTCCCAGCCGTGCTGGGCCCGGACGATGGTGGGCTCGACGAAGAAGCCGGGGCGGTCGATGCGCTTGCCGCCGTGGAGGATCTCGCCGCCCGCCTTGCGGATCGCCTCCAGCGCGTCCATCATCTCGTCGACGCCGCCCTGGTTGACGAGCGGGCCCATCAGCGTGTCCTCGTCCATGGGGTCGCCGATGCGCACCTGCGCGTAGGCCTTGGTGAGCCGCTCGGTGAACCCACCCGCGATGTCCTTGTGCAGGAAGACGCGGCGCGTCGACGTGCAGCGCTGCCCCGCCGTGCCCACCGCGCCGAAGAGCACCGCGCGCATCGCCAGATCGAGGTTCGCCGTCTCGTCGACGATGATGCCGTTGTTCCCGCCCAGCTCGAGGATGGTCCGCCCCAGACGCTCGCCCACGATCTTGCCGATGCGGTAGCCCATCTTGCACGAGCCGGTGGCGGAGATGAGCGGCACGCGGCGGTCGTTCACCAGCTTCTCGCCGATCACCGAGCCCTTGCCGATGGTGAGACTGAAGACGCCCTGGAGCTTGTGCGCCTGCATCACGTCGTTGCAGATGTGCTGCACGGCCACCGCGGTGAGCGGGGTCTGAGAGGACGGTTTCCACACCGTGATGTCGCCGCAGACGGCGGCGATGGCCGCGTTCCACGACCACACCGCCACCGGGAAGTTGAACGCGCTGATCACGCCGACCACGCCCAGCGGATGCCACTGCTCGTACATACGGTGCCGCGGCCGCTCCGAGTGCATGGTCAGGCCGTAGAGCTGGCGCGAGAGGCCGACGGAGAAGTCGCAGATGTCGATCATCTCCTGCACCTCGCCCCGACCCTCGTGCACGATCTTGCCCATCTCCAGGGTGACGAGCCGGCCCAGCGCGTCTTTCTTGGCCCGCAGCGCATCGCCCAGGTCGCGCACGACGAGCCCGCGCTTGGGCGCGGGCACCATGCGCCACTCGTCGAACGCCTCGACGGCGGCCGCCATGACGGCCTCGTAGTCGTCCGCGCTGGCCTGCGCCACGCGGGCGATCTCCTCGCCGGTGGTCGGGTTGATCGCGGGCAAGAGGTCCCGCCCCTCCACCGGCGACCACGCGCCGGGCCCCGAGCAGGCGCCCGGGTTGACCTTGGCGATGCCGAGTTCCTTGAGGAAATCCATCACGTCGTCTCCTAAGTAAGTGGTGTAAGCTTCTGCTAATAATGTAATTGCAAATCCGCGCGCGTTGCCGCGCGTCTTCCTGCATTGTAGGGCCAGCGCCGGCGCGCGGTCAACCAGAGTCGTCACGAGCTGGCCACGGGACACTTTGCCGCTTATATTCTCAGGCGACACGGAATCGTTCCGTCGCGCCGCACCTCACCCGCCCTCCGATGCTGGTCCCGCAGACTCGCTTCCCCACTGCGCAGTCGGGAAGCGATCCTCGAGGGGAGGATCCCCATGAGACTCCAAGCGTGCACCTTCACCACCGTGCTGGTGGCGATCATGCTCGGTGCCGGAGGCGCGAGCGCCGAGGGCTTCTCGGGAGGCGGCGGCTCGATCTACTTCGGCACCGGCTCGCCGAACTCGATCAACGCGGCGTCGCGGCTCGCAGACGATCTCGATATCAACGACGAGACCGGGAACTATATCCTGGGAGCGCTGGGCTTCTACCAGGGGGACCGGTACCGCCTGGGCGGCGCGTTGCAGGCGCACGCCTGGGGCGGCGCGAACCTCGGGAGCCAGGGCGCGAGCGACGGCGCGGCGGGTGTGGCGGCCGCGATCACCGGTGTTTACGGAACCTACACGCTGAGTCATGATCGCATGCTCCTGAACGTCGGCGGTATCATCGGCGGCGGCCGCAGCCTCCTCGGTTTCAGCTTCGGAGACGGCGGCCCCGAAGAGAAGGCGCACGTGGCGACGTTCTTCGTCGAGCCGCATGTGTCGGTGGGCGTGGCGGCTACCCGGTGGTTCGG
>JAOTVO010000413.1 GCA_029863355.1 Candidatus Krumholzibacteriia bacterium | reverse complement strand
TACCAGTCCTTGCTGTCGCCGTACCCCCAACCGTCGGACTGCCACCGCGTGATACAGCCGTCGACGATCGAGCGCACCCGCCACGTATAGAAGACAAAGTCGTCGAGCGCGAGATCGCGGTAGACGTCGAACGCGAGCCATGCGACGTCGCCGGTCCCCGCCCACGCGATCCACGGCGACCAGACCTCGTTCGTCAGGCCCACCGCCTCGTTCCAGCCGTAGCAGTTCAAATAGGGAACGACGGGCTGTCCCGGGTGCCCGCCGCAGCTGTAGTCGTAGGTCGAGCCCTCGAAGAACCCCCAGAAGCACGAGAGGTTGCTGCCGCAGGCGTCCTCCTGCAGCACGTCGCCGCCCCAGAACAGGCCCGCGTAGTCGCCGAACGGCGCTTGCGTAGACACGTGCCAGTGTTCGGTCTCCTGCGAGCCGGGTGCCTCGTCCTCGAAGTCCTCGACGGGAATACGGATGCCCGTCGCGTCGGTGACGAACAGGCTGTCGATGAGGATCGCACCGTCTCCCACCCAGAAGCCGTCCTCATCGGACCAAGCGCCGTCCGAGTTGAAGCGGAAACGAATCTCGATGGACGTGCTGTCGAAGCCCGTGATCTGCGTCGTGTGGGTCTCGTCGGTAATGACGCCGTCGAAGACGAGCTTGCCGCCGTCGACGAGCACCCAGGTGTCCGCTCCGCACTCCGACACCTCGACGTAGGTGGCGTCGTAGTTGGGCTCGGAGTCGCAGGAGAAGACGAACGTGATCTGCGCGCCGAGGTCCACGTCGATGCATTCCTTGGTCGCCCACACCTGTTTCCAGCCGTTTCCGTATCCGGGCGCCTCGACCCAACCGCACTGCGGAAAGGCGAGTGAATCGGCCGGCAGGCCGCACCACAGGGACTGCGCGCCGCGCAGCGGGAGCAGACGGCCGTAGGTTCCGCCGTCGAGCTCGCTCGCGTCCGCCACGTGGAAATAGGTCGCTTGCTCCGTGATGTCGTGCGAGGTCCAGCCCTGGGCGTCGCAGCCGAGCGTCGACTCGAAATCCCACGCGCCGAGGAAGGTGGTCGAGGCGGCCGCGGTGACGCGCAGTGGTCGCGGGGGGGTCAGGAAGAGATCGCTGGCGGGCGGGGCGTGTCGTTCGTAGCGAAGGGCGGAGCGGGGCTCGGGCCCGTCTCGCTCACGGGCGGACGCGCTGGGGAGCGCGAGGAAGAGGACGACGAACCATCCGAGCGTTGCCAGGGAGGACCGCATGGTGAATCCAGCCCCTGCCCTACTCGCGCATTAGGATACCACACTATCTTTAATTGTCAAGCGGGATTAGCGCGCCGCTCCGATGCGGTCGAGGAACGCGCGCGCGGCCTGCGCGGGGTCGGGGGCGGCGACGATGGGGCGGCCGACCACGAGGTAGTCGGCGCCGGCGGCGATAGCCGCCTCGGGGGTGAGCACGCGCACCTGGTCGTCGGCTTCGGCGCCGGGCAGCCGGATGCCGGGGGTGACGACGACGAGGTCCGCGCCCGCGTGCGACTTGACCAGGCGCGCTTCCCGCGCCGACGCCACCACGCCGGTGGCACCGGCCTCGCGCGCCATCTTGGCGAAGGCCGCGACGGTATCCTCGGCGCCGCGGCGGCTCTGGAAGAGCGAGGCGAACGCCTCGCCGGCGAAGCTGGTGAGCACGGTGACCGCGAGGAGGATCACGTCGGCGCGCCCGGCGCGGTCCACCTCGCGGCGCGCGGCGCGGATCATCTCGGCGCCGCCGGAGGCGTGGAGGGTGAGCATGTCGCAGCCGAGCGCGAGCGCGGCGCGCACGGCGCCGGCGACCTGGTTGGGGATGTCGTGGTACTTGAGGTCGAGGAAGAGCCTGGCGCCGGCCTCCTTGACCACCTGGCACGCGCGCGGCCCTTCGCGCGTGAAGAGCGTCGAGCCGATCTTGAACACGCCGGCGTGCGGCGCGAGCGCTTCGACGAGCCGGCGCGCGTCGTCGAGCGAATCGACATCGAGCGCGACGATCAACCGTGCTTTAGGATCCAACCGTCGGCTCCTTGCGCGCCACGCGCGCGCGCATCCACTCGGGGTGGGCATCCAGCGCGTCGATGATGCGTTGCGGCAGCTCGGGGTCGGAGAAGAGGGCGGTGCCTACCTGGATGGCGGCCGCACCGGCGAGGAACATCTTGCGCGCGTCTTCCACCGAGCCGAT
>JAOTVO010000084.1 GCA_029863355.1 Candidatus Krumholzibacteriia bacterium | reverse complement strand
AGCACACCTCCGGGCGCTTCGCGCGCGTGGCGCTGCCCATCCCCGTGGACCGGCCCTTCACCTACGAGGTGCCGCCGGCCATCGCGGACGACCTCTTCGTGGGGAGGCGCGTGGAGGTGCCCTTCGGCAAGCGCGTGCTCAGCGGCGTGGTCACCGAGATCATGGGCGCTCCCGACGTCCCGCGGACGCGCCCCATCCGCTCCGTGTCGGCCACGTACCTGCCCCAGGCGCTGCTCGACATTTCCCGGTGGATAGCGAGTTACTACGGATGCTCCCTCGGCGAGGCCATGCAGGCGGTGCTGCCCCCGAGCATGCGTCCCGCGCGCGCAAGGGTGAGCCCGAGGGGGGTAGTGCGCGCCGCCGGCCCGGTCCGAGCCGCGCTCACTTCCGGCGGCCTGGAAGGCGAAGCGTTCGCTCCGGTAAGAGACGCGCTCTCGCGCGCGAAGAAGCAGCTCGCCCTCGCCGTGCAGCTCGTGGCGTCGGGGGGCGAGGCCCCGCTCTCCGTGGTGACGGCCGAGTGGGGTTACGCGCGCGTGGTAGTCGACGCCCTCGTCGCCAGGGGCATGGCGGAGATGGTCGAGGCGCCCCGGGCGCGCTCGCCGCTCGAAGCGATGGACGGCGAGGTCGAGCGCCTGACCACGTCGCAGAAACATGCGCTCGAACGCCTGACCACCTGCCTCGACGCGCGCGCGTTCCGCCCGGCGCTTCTGCACGGCGTCACCGGCAGCGGCAAGACCGAAGTGTACCTGCGCGCGGCGCGAGTCGTCCTCGCCCAGGGCGGGGGATGCATCGTCCTGGTGCCGGAGATCGGTCTGCTCCCGCAGGCCACCGCCCGCTACCGGCGCATGTTCGGCGAAGCGGTCGCGATCGTACACAGCCGTCTCACCGGGCCCGAGCGCTTCGAGATATGGCGCCGGGTGGAGCGGGGAGAGCAGCGCGTCGTGGTCGGCCCGCGTTCCGCGGTGTTCATGCCCGTGCGCGACCTGCGCATGATCATCGTGGACGAAGAGCAGGACGATTCCTACAAGCAGGAGGACAAGCCGCGCTACCACGCGCGCGCCGTGGCGCTGATGCGCGGCAAGCACGAGGCCCTCACCGTGGTGCTCGGCTCGGCGACGCCATCGGCGGAATCGCTGCGCCGCGCGCTCGACGGCAAGTACCTGGCGCTGCGTCTTCCGCAGCGCCCCGGAGGGTCGCCGCTGCCCGCGATCCGCGTGGTGGACATGCGCCGGGAGGAGGGGGGGAGCCTGTTCTCCGGCGCCCTCGTCGAACGTCTGGAGCGCAACATCGAGGCGGGGCGCCAGAGCATCATCTTCCTCAACAAACGCGGGCACGCCCGCTATGTGCAGTGCAACGCCTGCGGCTGGGTGGCGGCCTGCCCCAGCTGCGACATCTCGCTTACCTACCACCGCGCCGACGGATCCCTCAAGTGCCACTTCTGCGGTTTCGCGCGGTCCACCGTCTCTCGTTGCGACGCCTGCAAGAGCGCGCGGCTGTACTACGCGGGCGTGGGGACGCAGCGCGTCGAGCTCGACTTGCGCGCGCTCTTTCCCGGCGTCGGCGTGCTGCGCATGGACGCAGACACCACTTCGGGCAAGGAGGGCCACCAGCGCATCCTGGAGGAGTTCAGCACCGGCGACTATCCGGTGCTGCTGGGCACACAGATGGTGACCAAGGGCCACCATTTCCCAGGGGTGGGCCTGGTCGGCGTCCTCCTCGCCGAGGAGGGTCTCAACTTCCCCGACTTCCGCTCCGCGGAGCGTACCTTCCAGCAGCTCGCCCAGGTGGCGGGAAGATCCGGGCGCGGAGGAAACGCGGGCGAGGTCGTTATACAGACATTCATGCCCGAGCACTACGTTTTCCGCTTCCTAGAACGCCACGACTACGACGGCTTCATGCGCGAGGAGCTCGAGGTGCGCCGGCAGCTGCGCTACCCGCCGTTCGCGCGCATTGTGCTGGCCGCGTGCAGCGCGACGGACGAGGACCTGCTGCGCGCCTTCATGGCCGGCTGGGCGCACGTGCTGCGCGAGCTGCTCGCCCGCCGGCCCATCGACGTCCTGGGCCCAGCCCCGCCGCTGGTGGCGCGGATCAAGAACCGGTACCGCGAGCAGATTCTCCTGCGGGGACCCATCACGCAGGCGGACAAAGAGCAGATCCTGGCCGCGTTCGCGTCGCTGGTCGCGCGGCGCAAGGTCGGCCGGGCGGTGGATCTGCGCTGGGACGTGGACCCCGAGACGTTCCTCTGACGGGGAAAGGGGGTGCCGGGGCGGCCCGGGGGGCGCTCCGCAGCGCCGGATTTTCGCTTGACAGCCCGGAGCGGCCCTCGCAATATGAAGCCAGGAAACCCCCAGAGTGGAATCTCAGAATTGCCCTCACGGGCGGCCCGGGGGTCGCCCCTCGACGGATCCATCACCCGACAGACAGGTCGCTCCAGCCCGTGATTGAGGGTTGTCGAGCCAGCCAGTTTTCAGTATGTGTGAGCGCGAAACGGGGAGACCTCGCGTGTGCCGCGCGGTCCTGCCCCAGAGCCGGAGGGTCGTACGAATGAAATCCAGAAACCTGTTGGCGATGTCCGGCAGCGCGGTGCTTCTCGTGGTCGCTTTGACCCTTGGGTGCCAGTCGGTGGCGACGACGAGCGCGAAGCTGCGCAACCAGGAAGGCAACTACGAGATGGCAATCGACCTGTGCAAACAGGCGCTTGCCCAGAACCCCGCCGACGCGGAGGCCTATTTCCAGCTCGGCGTCGCCTACAGCCAGCTCGACAGCGTTGCCCTCGCCTACGAGAACTTCTCGAAATCCGTGGAGCTGGATCCCACGAAGCAGCGCGACGCGGATAACAACATAGCGCACAACTTCGCCAAACACTACAAGCTCGGCCAGACGGCCTTCACGCGCAATGACTACCAGGCTGCGGCCGTGGAGTTCGGGTTGGCCGCCGAATCCGACCCCACGCAGGCGGTGGCGTACTACAACCTGGGCGTCGCCTATGCGCGCCTCGCGGAGGACGACCCGGCGTACCACGAGAAGTGCATCGCGGCGATGGATCGCGTGCTCGAGCTCTCCAACCCCAGCGATGCCAACTACACGAAGGCGCTGCAAGTCGCCGGCCGGCAGCTCGTGGCCCTGGACCGGGCCGACGAGGCGGAAGACCGTTTCCGGCGGCTCATCGAGGAAGATCCCACGAGCTACGACGTCATCCAGGACATCGGCAACGACCTGCTGTCGAGTCAGCAGTGGGGAGCCGCCGCCGTCTTCCTCAAGATGGGGGCCGAGGCGCGCGAGAAGATCGGCGCGGAGGACTACACCACGTACTACAACATCGGCGTCGCGCTCTACAATCTGCGCAAGAGGGACGACGGCTCGGTCGACGACGCCGTCGTGTCCGAGGCCATCGCCTACTATGAGAAGGCGCTGGCAGTGGCGGAGGACGAGGCACAGGAGTCGCAGACAGTCTTCAACATCGCGGTTGCGTACGTGGCGCAGGGCAACTACGCGTCCTCCGTGGACTGGCTCGAGAAGTACGTCAACGAGAGCCCGGCCGATCCCAAGGGTTGGCAGCTCCTGGCGCGTTGCTACAATGAGATCGGGGACAAGACCAAGGGCAAGGAGGCCTTCAGGCGCTTCGAGCAGCTCCGGCAGTAGAGCCGGTACGCCCGCGCCCCGGCCTGCGGAGGCTTGCGCCGCCCGGCAGAGCCGCTCGCCCCGGCAGCGGGTTGGAACACGAATTGCATGAGTTGGGACTACGGCGAGGCCCGAGGGCCGTCGCACCCCACGGGCCACAACGGGCCAAGTCGATTACTCCCAAGCTGATACCCTCTGAAAGCGAAGCCACCAATAGACCGCCAGGCGCGCGCCGGCCGTAGCCGGCAGCGCCACGAGCGTAAACGATCGGATCGGCCGGCCCTGCAGGCGGCGGGCGGCCAGGCCGTGCGGGAGACCGTTCCCGCCGAGAACAACCACTCAGGAGAGATTCGCATGGACATAGCGGAACTCAAGTCCAAGAACATCGCCGAGCTGCTTGATGTCGCCAACCGGCTCGAGATCGAAGGCACGAGCAGCCTGCGCAAGCAGGAGCTCATCTTCAAGATCCTCGAGACGCAGACCCAGCAGAACGGCCTCATCTTCGCCGAAGGCGTGCTACAGGTGCTGCCTGAGGGCTACGGCTTCCTGCGCTCGCCGGACTACAACTATTTGCCCGGCCCCGACGACATCTACGTGTCGCCGTCGCAGATCAAGAAGTTCGACTTGCGCACAGGCGACACCATCTCCGGCCAGATCCGTTCGCCCAAGGACTCGGAACGCTACTTCGCGCTGCTGCGCGTCGAGGCCGTGAATCACGAGCACCCGGATGTCGCCAAAACCAAGCCTTTCTTCGACAACCTCACGCCGCTCTACCCCGAGGAGATGCTCGACCTCGAGTACGATCCCAGCGACCTCTCCACGCGCGTGATCAATATGCTCGCGCCAATCGGCAAGGGCCAGCGCAGCCTCATCGTATCGCCGCCGCGCACCGGCAAGACGGTCCTCCTGCAGAAGATCGCCAACGCGATCACGGCCAACCACAGCGAGGTGTACCTGATCGTGCTCCTCATAGACGAGCGCCCGGAGGAAGTGACCGACATGGAGCGCTCCGTCAAGGGTGAGGTCATAAGCTCCACGTTCGACGAGCCGGCCGAGCGCCACGTGCAGGTGGCCGACATGGTGATAGAGAAGGCGAAGCGCCTGGTCGAGCACGGCAGGGACGTCGTGATTCTGCTCGACTCGATCACGCGCCTGGCGCGCGCCCACAACTCGGTGGTGCCGCACTCGGGCAAGATCCTCTCCGGCGGCGTCGACTCCAACGCGCTGCAGCGCCCCAAGCGTTTCTTCGGCGCCGCGCGCAACATCGAGGGCCACGGCTCGCTCACCATCGTGGCGACCGCGCTCATCGAGACGGGTAGCCGCATGGACGAGGTGATCTTCGAGGAGTTCAAGGGTACGGGCAACCAGGAGCTCGTGCTCGACCGCAAGCTCTCCGACAAGCGTATCTACCCGGCCATCGACATCTTCCGCTCGGGCACGCGTAAGGAAGAGCTGCTCATCGACAACAAGGACCTCGCCAAGATCTGGATTCTGCGCAAGTTCCTCAACGAGAAGTCGCTGATGGACGCCATGGAGTTCCTGCTGGACAAGCTGGGCAAGGCCAAGACCAACCCGCTCTTCCTCAAGAGCATGAACACCTAGGGGCGGCAATGGCCGCTTGCGCGGAAGCGCTTTTCGCTGTATACTGAGCGTTCACGCACCTCGAAGGTGCGAGCAGGAGTGGAACCGATGAAGGACGACATACATCCCAAGTACCATCCGGTGGTGTTCGTGGACCCGAGCGTGGGGGCGGAGTTCGTCACCCGCTCCACGATGACGAGCAACGAGACGCGCGAGATCGACGGGGTCAAGCACTACGTGGTCCGCATGGAGATCTCGTCGGCGTCGCACCCGTTCTACACGGGCAAGCGCAAGTTCGTCGATTCGACCGGGCGCGTCGAGAAATTCCGCGAGAAGTACAACTACAAGGATGCCGGCGCCGAGTAGCCACGGCTCCGGAACCCCTCCCCGTCCTTAGACCATGGCCCAGAGACGAGTGAGCGTCGGGGGGCAGGCGGTCATCGAGGGAGTGATGATGCGCTCGCCAACGTACTACGCGACGGCGGTCCGCACTCCCCAGGGGCGCATCGTCATCCAGAAGAACCGCTACGTCGCCGTCACCCGCCGCTTCAAGATCCTCGGCTTGCCCATCGTGCGCGGGGCCATCGGGCTGGTGGAGACGATGTGGATCGGTATCCAGTCGCTCTCCTACTCGGCCTCGCAGGCTATGGAGGAGGACCGGGAGGCGAGGCCTCGCAGCAAGTTCTTCGCCTCGCTCTCCATCCTGGGCTCGGTCTTCTTCGCCTTCGGCGCGGCTTTCCTGCTGTTCTTCCTGCTGCCGCTGTGGCTGACCGAGCTGCTCCCCGTGGAGAGCGGCGTCTGGTTCAACCTCATCGACGGCGTGTTCCGGCTGGCCATCTTCCTGGGATACATCATCGCCATCGCCCAGTGGAAGGACATGCGGCGAATCTTCCAGTACCACGGCGCCGAGCACAAAACGATCTACGCCTTTGAGAACGGAGAAGACCTGACGGTGGAAAACGCCCGCGGCTACACGACCCTGCACCCCCGCTGCGGGACGAGCTTCCTGCTCGTCGTCATGCTGGTGAGCATCTTCGTCTTCGCGCTCCTCGGCAAGCCCGAGACGTGGGGCGACCGCCTGCTGCGCTTCTCCATGATCCCCCTCATCGGGGGCATCTCCTTCGAGTTCATCAAGCTTTCCGCCCGGGAGCGCTTCATCCGCCTCCTCAGGCCCGCCGTCTGGCCCGGGCTCACGCTGCAAAAGGTGACGACGCGCGAACCCTCCGATGATATGATCGAGGTGGCCATCGCGGCGCTGGACGCGTGCCTCGACTACGAGTCGGTAGCGCTGGAAGTCCCCTCTAGCTAGCGACTACGCCCTTGGAACAGACGCCCAACCAACAGCTCAATCGAATCATCGCGAAGTTCGAACAGCTCACCGCCGAGCTCAGCGATGAGAAGGTGATCCGCGACCAGGCTCGCTTCCGGCGCGTGGCCAAGGAGCGCTCGGACATGGAAGAGATCGCGTCCGTCGCGAGCGAGCTGCGCGGCGTGCTGGCGACGATAGCGGACAACCGGCAGGTGATCGCCGCCGGCGAGGACGACGAGCTCGTGGAGCTGGCGCGCGCGGAGATGGAGGATCTCGAGGCGCGGGAGGAGGAGCTGGAGGAGCGGTTCCGGGTATTGATGGTGCCTCGAGACCCGAACGACGCGCGCAACACGATCGTCGAGATCCGCGCCGGAACCGGCGGCGAGGAGTCCGCTCTCTTTGCCGGAGATCTCCTGCGCATGTACTCGCGCTACATCGAGGCCAAGAGCTGGAAGATGGAGCTGCTCAGCAAGAACGAGACGGGGATCGGCGGCTTCAAGGAGGTGATCTTCCTCGTGGCGGGAGCGGGCGCATACGGGCGCCTCAAGTACGAGAGCGGCGTCCACCGTGTCCAGCGCGTGCCCGCTACCGAGGCGAGCGGGCGCATCCACACCTCGGCGGCGACGGTGGCGGTGCTGCCCGAAGCGGAGGACGTGGAAGTCGAAATCGATCCCAACGAACTGCGCGTGGATGTGTTCCGGTCGAGCGGACCGGGCGGACAGAGCGTCAATACCACGGACAGCGCCGTACGCATCACGCACATCCCCACCGGGATCGTCGTGAGCTGTCAGGACGAGAAGAGCCAGCACAAGAACCGGGCCAAGGCGATGAAGGTGCTGCAGGCGCGGTTGCTGGACCGCGCGCAGCGCGAGCAGGATGCCAAGATCTCGGCCGAGCGGCGCAGCCAGGTGGGCACGGGCGACCGAAGCGCGAAGATACGCACGTACAACTTCCCGCAGCAGCGCGTGACCGACCATCGCATCGGCCTCACGCTCCACCGGCTGGACGAGATCGTCGATGGGGAGCTGGACGAGATCATCGACGCGCTCGCCCGTGCCGACACGCTGGCGAAGATGAAGTAGAATCGGCTGTAAACCGTCGTTGCTCCATGAACTCGCCATCGGCAAGCATCCGCGAGCTGCTCAAGCAGGGTGAGGCCCGCCTCGTGGAGCGCGGCGTCCCCAACGCGTGGCGCAACGTCGAGTGGATGCTTTGCCACGCCCTCTCCTGCCGGCCGCTCGAACTCCACGTGCGCTCGGGTGAGCCCGTGGCGGGGGCGCAACTGGAGACGTACCTGCGCGGCGTCGAGCGGCGCGCCCGGCGCGAGCCCCTGCAGCACATCCTCGCCGGCACCGAGTTCATGTCGCTGCCCTACGAAGTACGCCCCGGGGTGTTCGTGCCCCGGCCGGAGACCGAGACGCTGGTCGAGGAGACGCTGGCGCTCCTGCGAGCCGCGCCCCTGCACGAGCCGCTGACGGTGCTCGACCTGGGCTGCGGCACCGGCGTGATCGCCGTCTCTCTGGCCTACTCCATTCCCAACTTGCAGGTCTTCGCCGTGGACGAGAGCGCGGAGGCGGTGGCGCTCACCGAGCGCAACGCGGACCGCAACGGGGTGGCCGGGCGCGTCCGCACGCTGCGCGGCGAGGCCGAGACGCTGCTCGCTGGTAGCGCGACGCCGAGCGGCTGGCCGGCGCGCTTCACGGCGATCGTCTGCAACCCACCCTACATCGCCACCGCCGAGATCCCGCTCCTGCCCCCCGAGGTGCGCGACTACGATCCGCACCCGGCGCTCGACGGCGGCTCCGACGGCCTCGACGCATACCGCGGCCTCGTGCCGCTGCTGCGCGCCCGTATGCAGCCGGGCGGAGTGGTCTGCTTCGAGATCGGCTCGACGCAACGCGAAGCGGTCACGGCGCTGCTGGCCGCGCAGGGTTTCGAGAAGATTGCTTGCGCGAGGGACCTGGCCGGCCGCGACCGTGTGGTGCGCGCCGCGAGCCCGGCGCCCGCGCCGGAAAGGAAGTGAGGCTGTGGACAAGTTCGTCATCGACGGTCCCACCCGCCTGGAGGGAACCGTTCGCGTCCACGGCGCCAAGAACGCCGTGCTGCCCCTGATGGCCGCCGCCCTGCTCGCGCGCGGGCGTTCGGTCATCGAAAACGTGCCCGCGCTGCGCGACGTGTCCACGATGACCAGGATGCTGGGCATCCTCGGCGCCGAGACGACGCTCGAGGACGGCGTGCTGACCATCGACACGTCGCGGGCCACGGGCGTAGAAGCGCCCTACGACCTGGTGCGCACCATGCGCGCTTCGGTCTACGTACTCGCACCGCTCCTCGCCTTCCACGGGCGCGCGCGCGTGAGCCTGCCCGGAGGCTGCGCGTGGGGACCGCGCCCCGTCGACCTGCACCTCATGGCGATGGAGAAGCTGGGCGCGCGCGTGACGCTGGATCACGGCTACATCGACGCCACCTGCGAGCGCCTGCGCGGCGCGGAGATCGTCTTCCCGATCTCGAGCGTGGGCGCCACGGCGCAGACGGTGATGGCAGCCGCGCTGGCCGACGGCGTAACGGTCATTCGCAACGCGGCGATGGAACCGGAGATCACCGACCTCGTGCATGCGTTGCGCGCGTCGGGCGTACGCTGCGAGGGCGAGGGAACCTCCACCCTCGAGATACACGGAGTGGCGTCGGTAGAGCCCCTGCGCCACCGCGTGATTCCCGATCGTATCGAAGCCGGCACCTTCGCCGCCGCGGCGGCCATCTCGCGCGGCGACGTCACGGTGACGGCGTGCGACCCCGAGCACATGGGCGCCGTGCTGGCCACGCTCGAGGCGTGCGGCGCCACGGTCGAGTCGGGGCCGGAATCGGTCCGCGTGCGCGGTCCCGAGCGCCTGCGCGCCGTGGACGTCGTCACGCGCGAGTACCCCGGGTTCCCCACCGACATGCAGGCCCAGATCATGGCCGCGCTGAGCCTGGCCGACGGCGTGAGCACGGTGAAGGACACCATATACCCCGACCGGTTCACGCACGTACCCGAGCTGCGCCGCTTCGGCGCTGAGATCCGCATCGACGGCAACATTGCCGTCATCCGCGGTGTGCCCGCGCTGGAGGGCGCGCCCGTTATGGCCACCGACATCCGCGCCAGCTCGGCGCTCATCCTGGCCGCCATGGTGGCCGCGGGGCGCTCGGAGGTGCTCCGCGTGTACCACATCGACCGCGGCTACGAGCGCATCGAGGACCGGCTG
>JAOTVO010000412.1 GCA_029863355.1 Candidatus Krumholzibacteriia bacterium | reverse complement strand
GAACTCGATCGTCGCGCCCGGCGAGGTCGCCCGGAAAGCGCCGCTGTTGATGGTGACGCCGCCCCGGAACTCGTGCGTGTGGCCGCTCGTCACCGAGGGGATGCGGATCGTTCCCGCGGAAGCGACCGTGGTGGAACCCTGGACGATCAGGTCGGCGTTCCTGAGATCGAGCGTGCCCTGCGTCACGGTGAGGTTGCCGGTGAGACCCGTCCAGGCGCCGGTCGTGCGCATGAAGACCTCGAAGGAAGGCGATTGGCCCTGGATGGTCACGCTCCCGAGCGTGTGCCCGGGCCCGACCCTCAACTCGTCCGCCCAGGTACCCAGGAGCAGATCGCCGCCGGTCATGTCCACGGCGGTCAGGGTCTCGAAGTTCACGAGCGCTTCGGCGAATATGGACGCGTTGACCGCGGTGAGCGTGCCCGGAGCGAATCCTTCGATCCGGGCGCCCACAGCAACAGTGGCGGCGTCGGCCATGACCGGGCCGAAAAAGACGAAGTCCTGAACGACGCTCAGTGTGCTAGCGGTGATATCCAGGATCCCGCTCGGCCCGACGACCACGCTGCCGCCTACTGATACCGAGTAGCCGTTCGCCGCCAGCCCTCCGTCAATACTGAGGTCGCCTCCCACGTCCACGTTCGCGGACATAAGCAGGCTACCGGCGGCCTCGATGGCCATGTTCCCCCCCACGGCCAGGTTCGTGTTGGCCATGATGTCGCCCTCGACGATCAGGTCGTTCGTTACGAACAACAGCTGCATCAGGTGCAGCACGCCGGAGAAGTTCCGCATGTCGAGATTGGTCAGCATCAGAACGGGGATGTCCATGAACGAGTTCCCCCCGACGGCCATGAAGGTCACGTTGTCTCCGTTGCCGGGCACGCCGTTGTTCCAGTTGCCGGCATCACTCCAGTCGTCGGTCGCGCCGCCGCCAGTCCACGTGGTTGTGAGTGCGAGCGCGCTCCCGGGCGCGGCGAGGACGAGGAGCGCGGCGAGTATCAGGAGAGACGGGAGTGGCGAGAGATTGACAGGGTGAAGCTTGCGAAAACGTGCGGGCGCTTTCATGGCGATCCCCTCCATGCGGTCGGTCTAAACGGACCGGCGGGACCGGGCGCCCGCCGGGGCGGGTGTATGTTCACAAACAACTATTATATCACAGTCGCCAATCGAAATATCTGATAATTGCCCTGCTTGGGCACCGACGGGCGCAACTGATGCATTTGCTTCACTGTAGATTCACCCGCGAGGTGCCGGCCCTGGCGCAGTGTGGTATCATCCCGCGCAGCAGGAAGTCGATCGTGCCACGCCCAATCTGCCGCCAGCATTTCATTGCCCTCGTCGCGTCGATCGCGGCGATCATGCTCTCCTGTGGCGCGCGCGAGCCCTCGCCGCTGCCGCCGGACTGTTTCGCCTTCGGCGTGTTCGGCGACGGGCCCTACCGCGCCTGGGAAATGGGCCGGTTCCTCCACGTGATCGATGAGGTCAACCACGCCGACCTCGAGTGGTTCCTGCACGTGGGCGACATCTTCTGGTATCCCTGCTCGGACCAGCACTACATGAGCGAGCTGGCGACGATGAACGCGATCCAACACCCGGTCGTTTACACGCCGGGCGACAACGAGTGGGCGGACTGTCACGACGATATGGCCGGCCGCTACGAGCCGCTAGAACGCCTCGCGCGCCTGCGCAGCCTCTTCTTCGCCGACCCGCGGCGAAGCCTGGGCACGCGCACGATGCCGCTCGAGGCGCAGAGCGAGAACCCGGCCTTCGCCGAGTTCGTCGAGAACGCGCGCTGGGTGCGCGGCGGCTTCGTGTTCGCCACGCTGCACATGGTGGGATCGCACAACGCGGGGGAGCCTTTTCCGGGGCGCGGGGCCGCCGACGACGCGGAAGTGGTGCGCCGCACGGACGCCGCGCTGGCCTGGATGGATGAGACCTTCGCGCTCGCCCACGCGGAAGGGCTCAGCGGCGTGGTGCTGGCCATCCACGGGAGCCCCATTCCCGAGCGCGTCCCCCATGCGCGCGAGGGCTACGGCGCCTTCATCGACCGCCTGGAGGATCTGACCAAGGCCTTCGCGGGAGAGGTCCTCCTGATCCACGGCGACTCCCACCAGCAGCGCGTCGACCACCCGCTCCGCGACCACGCGACGGGCGAGACGCTCGCGAACTTCACGCGCCTGGAGACCTAC
>JAOTVO010000411.1 GCA_029863355.1 Candidatus Krumholzibacteriia bacterium | reverse complement strand
GAGAGCTTCGGCAAGGGCTGGGCGACGGACGTGACGCAGCAGCTGCCGATCGACTCTCCCCGCGTGCTCGAGTCCTCCTACGGGGAGCTCCCCGACCTCGACCAGGTCGACTTCGAGCGCGACGTGGTCTTCACCTGGAACGGAACCACCTCCGGCGTGTGCGTTCCGGACGGCGACTGGATCCCGGACGATCGCAGCGGCCTCACGATCTGCGACGCGACCTCGGCGGCCTTCGCCATGGACCTGCCGTGGCCCAAGCTGGACGTGATCACCTGGTCCTGGCAGAAGGTCCTGGGTGGCGAGGCCGCGCACGGCATGCTCGCGCTCTCCCCGCGCGCGGTGGAACGGCTCGAGTCCTGGGCGCCGCCCTGGCCGCTGCCCAAGGTCTTCCGCCTGACCAAGGGCGGCAAGCTGATCGAGGGCATCTTCCGCGGCGAGACCATCAACACCCCGTCGCTGCTGTGCGTGGAGGATGCGCTCGACGCCCTGCGCTGGGCCGAGTCCATCGGCGGCCAGCCGGCACTCGCGCAACGCTCGCGCGAGAACCTCTCCGTGCTCGAGGCCTGGGCGGAGCAGAGCCACTGGCTGGGCTTCCTCGCCGCAAGGCCCGAGACGCGCTCGTGCACCTCGGTCTGCTTCCGCATCACGGACCCCGAGTGCAGCGATCCGGCCCGGCAGGGCGAGGCGGCCAAAGGCGTGAAGACGCTGCTGGAGGACGAGGGCGTCGCCTACGACCTGGGCGCCTACCGCGACGCCCCAGCCGGCCTGCGCATCTGGGCGGGCGCGACGGTCGAGAAGAGCGATCTCGAGGCCCTGACCCCTTGGCTCGACTGGGCCTGGGCAGAGGTCAAGGAGCGCCTTCAGGGCGCAGCCTAACCCGCGGTTCGAACGGGCGTTTCTACCGCAACTCGCGGCTCGGGTACGGGCTGCTCCCCAGGCGCCCAGCCCGCGCGAGCCAGCTGCGTCTGGGCGAGCGTCGCCTCGGGCTCGTGCAGCGCGACCAAGGCCACGTCGCCCGGCTTCGGCGCGACCCCCACGTGCATCAGCTGCCAGGCGCTTCCGCGCCGCAACGCCAGGATCACGTAGGGCTCGGCGTCGCGCGCGCTGCGCCGCGCCTCGACCGGCTCCGGACCCGGCTCAGCCTCCTTGTCGGCCGCGGGCGGGGCACCGACCCAGTGGAAGCGATCGATGCGGGCGATGCCGTGGCGGAAGCGCACGTTCCAGCGCTCCACGTCCTTCGTGCCGTCGAACAGTACGCGCGTGCCCCGCTTCTCGAGCAGCGCGGGCGTCATGCCCTGGGTCACGCGGTTGATGGCGGCGAAGGTCTCCGGCACGCCGAACTCTTCGCGCGCCTCGCGCGCGAACATGCTGTTCACCTCGTCGTTCGGGGTGAGGCCCACCACGGCGCGGGCCTGGGCCAGGCGGGCGCGGGCGAGTACCGACTCCTGCAAGGCGTTGCCGAAGGTCACGGCAAACTTGCGCTCCTGGGCTGCGCGGCAGTGACCCGGATTCGAGTCCAGGAAGCCGACCGGCAGACCCTCCTCGCGCAACGCCTCGCCCAACGCCAGGCCGAACTCCTCGGCACCGAGGATCACGATGGCGTCGCGCGCGGGAGCGCGCACGCCGAGCAGACGGGCCACCAGGGGCGCCGAGCCGCCTTGCACCAGCACGGTGAAGGCGATGGTGAGGAAGACCAGCGCGCGCAGCTGAGCGCCACCCTCGACGCCGTTGGCGTGGAGGGCCGTGGCGAAGACCGAGGCCACGGCCGCCGCCACGATCCCGCGCGGTGCCATCCAGGAGAGGAAGGCCTTCTCGCGCAGGCGCAGGTCGGTCCCGACGGTCGAGACGAAGATGCAGAGCGGCCGCACGAGCACGATCAGCGCACCCACCGTCAAGAGGCCGGGCCACCCGAGGGCCACCACGTCGGCGACCCGCACGTCGGCGGCGAGCAGCACGAACAGCAGGGCGATCAGCGCCAAGGTCAGGTGGTCCTGGAACTCGCGAAGCTCGCGCCCCACACGCGTGCCCGCGTTTCCGACCACCACGCCCGCCAGCGTGACGGCGAGGATGCCGCTCTCGGGCACCTGGGCGTCGCACAGCGCGAACAAGGCCAGCACCCAGCCGAGGGTCACGACGTTTTCGAGACCCTCGGGCACCAGGCGCGGCACTCGGAGCACCATCCCGATCA
>JAOTVO010000083.1 GCA_029863355.1 Candidatus Krumholzibacteriia bacterium | reverse complement strand
GACGTCGTTGCGTCGTAGACGGTGACGTTGACCTCCGCCTTGTCGTCATGGATGTGCTCGATGCGCTGGGTATAGGACACGCCGTCGTAGTCCACGCGGGCCAGGTAAACGCTGGCCCCGCCCTCGACCTCCGTGGAGAAGCGTCCTCCGGACGTCTCCACCGCCTGCTCCTGCAGCATGCCCCCGGCGGGGTTGACGATCATCACGCGCGCCTCGACCTCGCGCCCGGTGGTGCCGTTTACCACGCGGCCCTCGATGGTCAGCGCGCGCGCGCCGCCCCCCGACCCGGCCAGCACCGCGGCGGCCAGGAGCGCCGCGCCCAGCGGCTTCGCCGCGCCCGCGCCCATCACTTGATCCTCCGGTGGTCGCGCGCGTCGGCCTCGATGAGATCCTCGATCTCGCGCTTCACGTGCGCCTTGTCGATCTCGGCGAGCACCTCCTGCGCCTCCACCAGCAGGCCGTCGCGCAGGCGCGTAAAATCCGCCTCGGACAGCTTGCCCATGGCGAACTCGTTCTCGAGATCCTTGATGTTGTCGTACGCGAGATTGCGTTTGGAGTAGAGGTAGTTGAGCTTCTTCTGCTCGCCCAGACCGAGCATGTCTTCGAGATAGTAGAGGTGGCGCTTGGGGCTCACCAGAGGGTAGGCGACGTAAACGAGCGCCGCCGTGGCCAGAAGACCGATGATGATGATCTCCATGAATCCTAGTCCTTCTTGGATAGCGCTTCTTCGATGCGACGCCGCGCTTCGGGATCCAGCCCGGGCGCGGACGCGGCCGTCGCCGACGCGGTGCGCCGGCGCCCCGCCCAGGTGGCGGCCAGGTAGAGCACGATTCCCAGTCCCACGAGCAGCGCGAAGCCGGGCATCACCCAGACGGCCAGGTTGAAGCCCTCGGCGGGCGGCGACGAGAGCACCTTGAGGCCGTACTCGTCGACGAAGCTCTGCACGATCTCATCTTCGCCCGTGCCGTCGAGGATCTGTCGCTCGATCTCGCGACGGATGGGAATCGCAGACGGGCAGTTCTGATGGTTGCACACGCGCACGACCATCTGGCAGCTGCACTGGCAGATCAAGCGATTGGAGACCCGGTTGAAGGCCTCGGCCTGCGCGGGATCCACGAGCGTTGTCTTGGCCGACTGCGCGTTCGCGCCGCCGGGTGACGATGTGATCGCGAGCGCGGCGGCGAAGACGGCGAGGGCCGCGGCGCCCCGGATTCGCTTTCCGGCCGGGGTCAACGCGCGACCTCCGTGGCGCGCAGAAGTCTCTCGACCTGCCCCTTGTCGCGGTGGACGCGCCGCTCGCGCCGGTTGGGAATGATCGTCCACACCGTGCCCGCCACCATGAGCAGTGCGCCGATCCACACCCACGTCACCAGGGGATTGATCCACGCCTGAATGATCGCCTTGTCGTTGTCCTCGTTGATGCCGGCGAAGACCACATAGACGTCCTCGCGCAGCGAGGTGTGGATGCGCACTTCGGAAGTGGTCTGCTCGCTCGCGTGATAGAAGCGCTTCTCCGGGCTCAGCTCTTCGACGCGCTTCCCGTTCTTCCACACGACGAGGTTGGCGCGCATGCCGACGTAGTTCGGATCCTCGATGTCCTCCAGGGAGAGACACTCGAAGTCGTAGCCGCCGATGCTGAAGCGGTCGCCGCCGGTCGCTTCGCCCCAGCCTTCGGTGGTGAAGGCCTGGCCGGTGAATCCAACCAGGAGGCACACGAAGGCGAAGTGGACGATGTAGCCCCCGTAGCGGCGCTTGTTGATCGAGCTCACGCGGTAGAGAGCGCGCGCCACGTTCTCGCCGGTGCTGCGCATGCGGGCCCGCGCCGCGCGGGAGAACTCGGTGACGATGGTCGTGATCACGAACGCGGAGAGCGCGAACGACACCGCCGGGTAGAACGAGCGCACGCCCGCCAACACCGCAACGACCGCCGTCGCCGCACCGGCCAGGACCGGCCACATGAAGATGCGGCTCATGCTCTCGAAGGATGTCTTGCGCCAGGCCAGGAGCGGCCCGATGCCGGTGAGGAAGAGGAGGAAGAGCCCGATGGGCACGTTGATCTTGTTGAAGAACGGCGCCCCCACGGTGATCTGTTCGCCCTGGACCATCTCCGAGATCACCGGGAAGATCGTCCCCCACAGCACGGCGAAGCACGCCGCCAGGAGGACGAGATTGTTGAACAGAAAGCTCGCCTCGCGAGAGGCGTAGGAGTCGAGCTGATTGTCGCTCTTCAGGTACGCGAGCCGCGAGAACACCAGGTATATGGCGAAGGCCCCCATGCCCACGAGGAAGGCGGCGAAGTAGTAGCCGATCGAGGACTGCGCAAAGGCGTGCACCGACGAGACGATTCCGCTGCGCGTGAGGAACGTGCCGAAGATAGCCAGCATGTACGTGGCCAGAATGAGCGTGACGTTCCAGATCTTGAGCATGTTCTTGCGCTCTTGCACGATTACCGAGTGGAGGAAAGCCGTGCCCGTGAGCCAGGGCATGAGCGAGGCGTTTTCCACGGGATCCCAGGCCCAGTAGCCGCCCCAGCCCAGCTCCACGTAGGCCCACTTGCCGCCTAGCAGGATGCCCGTGCCCAGGAAGAGCCACGCCGTGAGCGTCCACCGGCGCGTCATCTTGATCCACGCGTTGCCCAGCTCGCGGGTCAGGAGCGCCGCCATGCAGAACGCGAAGGGGACCACGAAGCCCACGTAACCCAGGTAGAGCATGGGCGGATGGATGACCATGGCCGGGTGCTGGAGCAACGGGTTGAGCCCGCGGCCGTCCGGCGGGGCGAACGACGCCAAGCGGCCGTCGCCGTGGTCGATGACGAGCTGCGCGAAGGGATTGGCGCCGAACTTGTTGACGACGAGGAAGAACACCGACGTCAGCGACACGATCCCCAGCATGTAGGGCACGAGCTTGCCGGCGTGATGGCGATTCACGTACGCGGCGATCGCCCCGTACAGCGTGACGATCCACGTCCAGAAAAGCAGTGATCCCTTCTGCCCGCCCCACAGCGCGGCGAGCTTGTAGAACAGCGGGAGGTCCCTGTTGCTGTAGGAGGAGACGTACTCGATGGTGAAGTCGCTCTTGACGAGAAGGTACTCGAGCGCGATCACCGCGAGGCTGACGAATGCGAACACCGCGTAGACGGCGTGCGTACCGCTCTTGACCATCTCGCGACGCCCCGTGCGCGCGCCGTAGAAGAGCGCGAAGATCGCGTAGATGGTGAACGCGAGCGCGACAGAGATCGAGATATTGCCGAGATTGGCCACTGCTTGCTCCTATCTGATGCTGTGATGTCGCCAAGCCGGGAACGAGCCGCCGGTCGGCTGCGAGTCCACTCCCATTGACCCAGGTTGTCGCGCGGGGTCTAGTACGAGCGCTCGACGGCATCCGGATGCGCGGCTGCGTCGCCGTACTTCGCCTCGTACTTCGACGCGCACTTCGCCTGGATGTGGTCGGCCTCGAACGAGCCGTCGGTCAGCCGCATTCCCTCGACTACGGCGTCGGCGCCGTCTTTGAACGTGTCGGGAACGGGCGCGGAACCCACGTAGCGCACCGGCAGACGCAGGTCGCCCTGCGCGAGCTGGAACGTGATCTGCGTGCCCTGTCGCTCGATCGATCCGGGAAGCACGACGCCGGCCACGCGCAGCCGCGCGCCATCATCCGCCGCCGCGTCCGTGGCGGCGAGCTCGTCGAGCGTGCGGTAGTAGGCTTTTCCCTCGTTGAAACCGGCGACGGCGAAATATCCGATAGCCGCGACGATCACCGCGACGCCGATCGCAAACTTGACGGCTTTGTTAGACATAATGAGCCGGCCCTCGCACCGGCTGCAGTTGATACGAATGGAGCAGGTGTATTCTCCCAGATAATAGTTGACCGCGCGTATGGTTTCAACGGTTCGTGAATTAATTCACAGGATATATCCTGGAATGTAGATTATTCGACGCTTGTTGTAGAATAGTGTCCAACCTGTGGTGCCCGGCAACCTACCCCCTTCGCTCGTAACTATGTTAATTTACAGCGTATTACAGAAATCCCCGCGAATGGCACCCGGCTTGCGCTACGGCCCCCTGCGGGCTCGCTTTCGCCCGCCCCTATTATGCGGTCATTACCACTTGGAGTCCTCATCGCCGCCGCGGTCGCCTGGACGGCGCCCGTGGCGCGGGCGGCCGATGCGCCCGTGCAGACGCTCGACGCCTACGTCGCGCTCGCGCTGGCTCACAACCCCGCTCTGGCGTCGGCGTCGTGGCGCGCGCAAGCGGCGCGTGAACACGCCGGCGCCGCGGGCGCCCGACCCGACCCGATGGTCATGGGGGGATATTTCGTCGAGACCCCGGAGACGCGCGTGGGCCCGCAGGAGTGGGGGGTGACGCTCTCCCAGCGCCTTCCCTTCTTCGGCAAGCTCGGTGCGGAAAGCGGCGCGGCGGCGCACTCCGCCGACGCCGCGGCGCAGGACGTTCGCGAGCGCAGGCTCGACGTCGTCTTTGAAGTGACGCGCTGGTATCACGAGTACTACCGGCTCAGCGAGGTGCGGCGCGTGCTCGCCGAAGAGCGCGACCTCCTCGAGCGCATGCAAGACGTGGCTCAGGTGCGCTACGCCTCGGGCCGCGTCGGGCAGCAGGACGTCCTCAAGGCGCAGCTCGCCTTCTCCCAGGTGGAGGACGAGATCGAGCTGGTGGCGAGGGGACTGGTCACCGCGCGCGCGCGCCTGAACGAGCTCATCGGCCGCCACGCCGACGCGCCGCTCGCGGAGCCGGTCCGGGCCGTGCCCGACGCGGCGGCGGTGGAAGCGCGCTTTGCGCTGGCGTCGCCCGACACCGCTCTCGCGCGGCGTCCGGAGCTCTTCGCCGCGGCCAGCCGCGTTGCCGGGGCGCGCGAGGCGGCGCGCGGAGCGCGGCGTAGCTACTATCCCGACCTGACGCTCGGGGTGCAGTACGTCAATGTCTCGCCGGGCGGCATGCCCGGGACGCCGGATGCCGGCAAGGACATCGTGCAGGTGGTGGCCGGGATCAACCTGCCGCTGTGGTTCGGCAAGCTGGGCGCGCGCGTGCGCCAGGCGGACGCACAGGTGGCGCGCGAGCAGAGCGAACGCCGCGCCACCGAATTGCGCGTGCGCAGCGAGATAGAGGACGCCGTCGAGAAGGTGCGCACGGCGCGCGAGCGACTCACCCTGTACGAAGGCGTGATGCTGCCGCAGGCCGAGCAGACCTTCGCCGCCTCCGAGGTGGCCTACCAGACGGGCACGGTGGGATTCCTCGATTACCTCGACAGCGAGCGCATGCTGCTCTCGGTGCGCAAGCGCTACTACCAGGTGGTCGCCGACCTCGGCGTGCAGATCGCATACATGGACCGCGCGCTGGGAAGGGAGCCGCGATGAAACGCAAACGCATGCTGACGGCGGCGGTGGCCGTTGCCGCCGTGGCTGTCGTGCTCGCCGTGCCCGCCTCGAGGCGCGCGGTGCTGGGCTTCTTCGACCTGGGCACGCAACGGGCCGCCACGGACAGCTACTACACCTGCCCGATGCACCCCGAGATCCGCCTGCCCCAGCCGGGCGACTGCCCCATCTGCGGCATGTCGCTCGTGCAGAAGAAGGCGGGGGACGAAGATGAGAGCGGGGTGGTCGCGGTCACGCCGCGCCAGGTGCAGCTCGCCGGTATTACCGTGGCACCCGTCGAGGTGCGCGCCCTCTCGCGGGCGGTGGACGCCTACGGGAAGATCGACTACGACGAGACGCGCCTGGCCGTGGTCTCGGCGTGGATCGGTGGGCGCATCGACAAGCTCTACATCGATTTCACCGGCGTGACCGTCGACAAGGGCCACGCGCTGGCCTGGCTCTACAGCCCCGAGCTGATCTCCACGGGCAACGAGTTCCTCCTGGCGGTGCGGAACCAGCACAGCATCGAAGCGAGCGGCCGCGCCGACGCCGCCGCCCACGCCCGCGCGCTCGTGGAGAGCTCGCGCCAGAGGCTCCTGCGCTGGGGCCTCACGCGCACGCAGGTCGACCACATCGCCGAGACGGGGCAGGTGGAAGACCACATCACGATCTATGCGCCCCAGGGCGGCACCGTCATCGAGAAGCGTGCCTTCGAGGGCATGTACGTCAAAGAGGGCGACGTGCTCTTTCGCGTGGCCGATTTGCACCAGGTGTGGATGCACGCCGAGATCTACGAGGACGACATTTCTTTCCTCTACCAGGAGCGAGAAGGCGACTACTACGAGTGCCTCATGCACCCGGAGGTGCGCTCGCCGCAGCCGGGCGCCTGCCCCAAGTGCGGCATGGACCTCGTGCGCATGAACGACGCTGTCAAGGCCGAGATCACGACGCGCTCGTTTGCGGGGGAAGCGTTCGAGGGGCAGATCGCATTCACGGCGCCGGTGCTCGATCCGCAGACGCGGACCGTGCGCGCGCGCGTGAACATCGCCAACCGGGAGCAGAAGCTCAAGCCCAACATGTACGCCCGCGCCAGCATCCGCCTGCCGGCGGGCGACGTGCTGGCCGTGCCGGAGAACGCCGTGCTGCAGAGCGGCTCGCGCACCATCGTGCTCGTCGAGGAGGCTGCGGGACGCTTTCGCCCGCAGCCGGTTCGCCTGGGACGCATGTGGCTCGACGACGCCGGCCGCGAGCGCGAAGAGCGGCGCGAGCTGGTGTTCAAGCGCGAGGCGCTGCGCTACCACGAAGTGCTCGCCGGGCTCGAGCCGGGCGAGCGCGTGGTCACCTCCGGCAATTTCCTGCTGGGCTCGGAGAGCCAGCTCCAGGGCGCGCTGGCGCGGATGCTGGAGGCGAGCGAGGATACGGCGGCGGCCGACCAACCCCAGCTGGCGGCTCTCGAATTCGAGCCGGAGCCGGCGCTGGCGCTGGACGCGGTGCTCACCGCCTACTACCGCATCGCCGGCGCCCTGACCGGCGACCGCCTGGAGGGCATCGGACAGGCGGCCGGCGCGATCGTCGAGAAGGCGGCCAGCGCGCCCATTCGCGCCGCGGCCGAACCGCTGCGCCACGCCGAGCACGGGGGCGACATCGAAGGGACACGCGCGCACTTCCAGGCGCTGAGCGACGTGCTCATCGCCTACGTGCGCGCACACCGCGGAGCGCTCGCCGAGGTCCCGCTCCAGGCGTACTGCCCCATGAAGGACGCGTACTGGCTGCAGGCGGGTGGCGAGCTCTTGAACCCGTACTACGGGAGCAAGATGCTCTACTGCGGGAAGTTCGTCGCCTGGGACGCGGAGTAACCAGGCGTGAGCGCGACACCCCAAGCCGCCGATCCGCGCCGGTCGCTCACCGGACGCCTCATCGCCTGGTGCGTGGACAACCGCACGCTCGTGGTGATCCTCACCGTGCTGGCGGCGGTGGGCGGCGTGCTGGCGATGCAGCACACGCCGCTCGACGCCATCCCCGACCTGAGCGATCCGCAGGTGATCATCTATAGCCGCTGGCAGGGCCGCGACCCGCAAACCATGGAGGACCAGGTCACCTACCCGCTGGTCACCGCCATGCTCGCCGTGCCCAAGGTGAAGGTGGTCCGCGGCTACTCGTACTTCGGCTACTCGTTCGTATACGTGATCTTCCAGGACGGCACCGATCTCTACTGGGGGCGCAGCCGCGTGCTCGAGTACTTGAGCCAGGTGCAGGGCCAGCTCCCGCCCGACGTCGTCAGCGGGCTTGGCCCCGACGCCAGCGGCGTGGGCTGGGTCTACCAGTACACGCTGGAGGACGAGAGCGGCCGCTACGACCTGGGCGACCTGCGCGCCATCCAGGACTGGTACGTGCGCTACCAGCTCACCGGCGTGCCCGGTGTGGCCGAGGTGGCTTCCATCGGCGGCTTCGTGCGGCAGTACCAGGTGACCGTCGACCCCAACCTGCTGCAGAGCTACCGCATCCCGCTCAAGCAAGTCATCGCGGCGCTCAAGCGCAGCAACAACGACGTGGGGGGACGCCTGCTGGAGATGTCCGAGGTCGAGTACATGGTGCGCGGGCGCGGTTACATCAGCAGCATCGAGGACATCGAGCACGTCGTTCTTGCCGTGAGCGAGAGCGGCACCCCGGTGATGCTCAAGGACGTCGCCGCCATCCAGATGGGGCCGGACATCCGCCGCGGCATCGCGGAGAAGAACGGTGAGGGAGAGGTCGTGGGCGGCATCGTGGTGATGCGCTACGGGAAGAACGCGCTGCGCGTGATCGAGGACGTGAAGAAAAAAATCGAGGAGATCTCGGCGGGACTCCCCGAAGGGGTCGTGATGCGGCCGGCGTACGATCGCAGCGCGCTCATCGACCGCTCCATCGACACGCTGCGACACGAGCTCATCCAACAGATGCTCATCGTCGCCCTGGTGTGCGTGATCTTCCTGTGGCACGCGCGCAGCGCCCTGGTGGCCGCCTTCTCGCTGCCCCTGGGAATACTCGTCTCTTTCGTCGTCATGCGCTGGCTGCGGGTCAACGCCAACATCATGTCGCTGGGCGGCATCGCGGTGGCGATCGGCGCCATGGTGGACGCGGCCGTGGTGCTGGTGGAGAACGCGCACAAGCACCTGGAGAAGGGCCACGACCCCAAGGGGGAAGCGCGCTGGGAGTTGATCAAGGAAGCCTCGGTGGAGGTGGGGCCGTCGCTGTTCTTCTCGCTTCTCATCATTACGGTGTCGTTCCTGCCCGTCTTCGCGCTGCAGGATCAGGCGGGGCGCCTGTTCAAGCCCCTCGCCTTCACCAAGACATTTGCCATGGCGGCCTCGGCGCTCATCGCCGTCACCATCACACCCATCCTCATGGGCTTCTTCATCCGTGGCAAGATCCACCCCGAGGAGAAGCTCGTGGTGAGCCGCGTGCTGATCCGCCTCTACCGCCCCGTGATCGCATGGGTGCTGCGCCACCAGAAGTCGGTGGTGGCGCTGAGCCTGGTCGTCCTTGCGCTCACGTACTTCCCCTACGCGAAGCTCGGATCGGAGTTCATGCCGCCGTTGAACGAGGGCGACATTCTCTACATGCCCACCACGCTGCCCGGCGTCTCAGAGACTGAGGCCAAGCGCATCCTGCAGACGCAGGACAAGCTCTTCCGCACGTTCCCCGAGGTGAAGACGGTCTTCGGGAAGATCGGGCGCGCGGAGACGGCCACCGATCCGGCGCCGCTCACCATGGTGGAGACCACGGTGACGCTCGAGGACCGCGACGTGTGGCCGCGCCGCTGGATCCCCTACGGATTCCTCGGCGCGCGCGCCAAGGACGCGCTGGCGCGCCTGGCGCGCGAGGGCGTGTTCGTCGAGGGGGCGAAGCCGGATCTGGAGGAGGCGAGCGGCGCCATCGAAGGCATGACGCGCAAGACGGTGCAGGCACACGTCCGCAGGCTCTACGCGGGCGGGGCGAGCGAGCAAATGGTGAAGGAAGCGGCGGTGGCCGCGGTGCGCGACGAGCTCTCCGCGCAGATCGCCGACTGGGTCCTCTCCAGCGGTGCGGTGCGACCGGAGCGGGTGAACGACGTGTCCGCGCTGGCGGCGGAGGCCGTGGCGGAGACGCGCATCCGCTCGGTGCCCATGAAGCGGCTCACCATCGAGGAGCTGATGTTCGAGGACATGGAGAAGGAGTTTCAGTTCGTGGGACTGACCAACGCGTGGACGATGCCGATCAAAACGCGCACGGACATGCTCGCCACCGGCATCAAGACGCCGATCGGCATCAAGGTCTTCGGCGACGACCTGGCCACGCTCGAGCGCATCGCCATCGAAGTGGAGGGCGTGGTCAAACGCGTGCCGGGAACGCTGAGTGCGGTGGCCGAGCGCGTGATGGGCGGCAACTACGTCGATTTCGACATCGA
>JAOTVO010000410.1 GCA_029863355.1 Candidatus Krumholzibacteriia bacterium | reverse complement strand
GTGAACGCGCGGACCAGGCTGTTCATCGATTCCTGCGTCTCCTCGGCCTCGCCGCCGATCACGAAGCGCAGCCCGCGCCACTCGCCGGCGGTAAGGTCGAAGCGCGCCTCGACGGCGCGCGTAACCTCGAGGGGCGTGATCACATCCCGCTGCACGTCGGTCGTGATCATGATCGCACCCTCGTTGTCGTAATGGTAGACGCTCGCCGTCCCGGGGCCGGAGCGTAGGCGCGCGACTTCGCGCAGCGGAATCATGCGCATGCGGTCGTTGGGGACGAGCAGCCCGCCCAGCAGGGTGGGGTTGCGACGGGCCCGGTCGTCGAGCAGCACGCGGAAGTCGACGTCCTCGTCGCCGTAGCGCACGCTGGTGACCACCTCGCCGTCGTAGGCGATGCGCACGGTGCGTGCGACGTCGGCCACGGTGAGGCCGAGGCGCGAGAGCCGCTCGTAATCGATGTCGATCTCGACCTGGTCCTTGCCCAGCTTGTCGTTGCGGTCGATGTCGGAGACCCCGCCGATCGAGGCGAGGAACGCGGTGACCGAATCGGCCAGCTCGGTGCGCCGCTCGGCGTCGCCCCCCACCACGCGCAGTGTGACGGGGCTGCCCACGGGCGGCCCGCCGGCGTCGATGTAGTAGATGATGCGGTCGTATCCCTCCAGCTGGTCAGTCTTCTCCCTCAGCTCCGCCACCATCTGGTCGGCGGTGCGCTCGCGCTCGGTGGCTGGCGTGAGGTACACGGCGACGATGGCCCAGTTCTCGCTCTGTCCGAGCATGAACATGTCCTGGTGCCCCAGGCGCGTGACGTAGGACTCGATCTCGTCCTGGGGAAGCGCGGCGACGAGCTCCTCTATCTCGCGCACCTTGTCCGCCGTGGCCTCCAGCGACGTTCCCCGGGGCAGCTCCACGCGCACGTAGAAGAGGTCCGCCGCCGAGCTGGGGAAGAGCACGAAGTCCATGCGCGCCTTGGCGTACCAGAGCCCGCCGACCAGGAGGGCCAGCGACACGGCGATCACCGCGTAGCGCGCCCTGAGCACGTGGAAGATCGTGCGCCGGTAGAAGCGCCGCACCGCGTGGAACCAGCCGCGCTCGACCTTGCGCTCCGCGTCGGGGCCGCGCTTGCGCGCGCCGGCGATCACGTGTGCGGGCAGCGCCACGGTGATTTCCAGGAGCGAGATCAAGAGCGCCAGCGTGATAACCAGCGGCACCACCCAGACGATCTTGCCCATGATGCCGCTCATGAAGAACATGGGCGAGAAGGCAACGACGGTGGTGAGCACGGTCGTGATCACCGGGCGGTAGACTTCCGCGACGCCCTTGGCGGCCGCGTCCAGCGGCGCGAGCCCCAGCTCGCGCTTGCGGTGGATGTTCTCCGCCACGATGATGGCGTCGTCCACGACGATGCCGATGGCCATGACCATCGCGGCCATTCCGACCACGTCGATCACCTGGCCGAAGAGGGGCAGCATGAAGACGGTGCCCAGAATGGCGACGGGGATGCCCAGGGCGGTCCACAGGGCCGAGCGAATCGAAAGGAAGGTGCCCAGGAGAATCAGCACCAGGCCCAGGCCGATGGCGCCGTTGGACAGCACCACGCGCATGCGGTTGCGCACGTAGCGCGAGAAGTCGTCGGAAAAGGCCACCTCGACCGCTTCGGGGAGGTAGGGTCGCTCTTCATCCACGAGCGCGTGCACCGCGTCCACCGTACGCACCGCGTCCGCCGTCTCCTTCTTGTACACGAGGAAGGAGATACCCGCGCGGCCGTTCATGCGCGAGTCCACGGCCACATCCTCGTAGCCGTCCTCGATGCGGGCCAGGTCCTTCACCCGGATGGCCGGGCCGTCGAAGGAGGTGCGCACGATCACGTCGCCCACTTCCATGGGCGTGGCGAACTCGGCCAGCGTGACCACGTTCTTGTCCCCCGTGTAGGACTCGAACGACCCGCCGCTGGCGCGCACGTTGCGGGCCTGGATGGCGGCCACGATGCCGCGCAGCGGAATGTCGTAGCGGTCGATGGCCTCGGGATCGACCTGGACGCGCACCTCGCGCTCGCGGTAGCCGTAGCGCTCTACGCGCGCCACGCCGCGCACGCGCTCGAGCCGCTTCTCGAACTGGCGCGCGTAATCGCGCAGCTGCGCGTAGTCCGCCCCACTCAGGAGCCCCACCTCGATCACGGGAAATATCGCCGTGTCGATCTC
>JAOTVO010000409.1 GCA_029863355.1 Candidatus Krumholzibacteriia bacterium | reverse complement strand
GTCCGGCCGCAATGGCCGCGGGGAGGAACGTCGGGAGGAGGGATGATGCTAGCAGAGCCCGGCGCGCGCCGTCAAGCACGGCTCCGCTTGGCGAACGCCTCCAGAACCGGGCGCGGCACCAGCTCAGAGATGTCGCCCCCCAGGGCGTGCACCTCCCGCACCAGCGAGCTGTGCAGGTAGATGTACTTCTCGCTGGGCATGAGAAAGACGGTCTCGAAGCGCTCCTCGAGCTTCCGGTTCATGAGCGCCAGCATGAGCTCGTACTCGAAGTCGGAGACGGCGCGCAGACCGCGGATCACGACGTCGACCTTCTGCCGGACGAACTCCTCGGCCAGAAGTCCCGAGAACCTCACCACGCGCACGTTGTCGATGCCGGCGATCGACGCCTCGATCAGGCGCGCACGCTCGTCCAGGCTGAACGCCGCCTCCTTGTTTCTCGCCTCGGCCACGGCGATGATCAGCTCGTCGAAGAGGCGCGCCGCGCGCCGGATGACGTCTAGGTGGCCGTTGGTGATGGGGTCGAACGTCCCCGGGTACAGAGCCCGTTTCATGCGTCGCCTCCCGGCGCTGCGAAGAACGATACGTGCGTGCCGCCGAACCGCCGCTCCCGGACCAGGCGCAGCGCGCGCAACCCGGAGGCGGAGAGGGTGCCGCCGTGCTCGATCACGAGCGCCCGCAGGCGAGGATACGCCGCCGCGTCGAAATGCGCCAGCACGGTCTGCGCGCCGTCCCCGCCGTAGGGCGGGTCGGCGAAAGCGACCTCCACGCCGGGCGTGCGCAGGGCGCCGCCGGCGAGGCCATCCGCCACCGCGGCCGCGTGCACCAAAAAGCGCTCCGGAGCGACGCGGCACGCCTCCAGATTCGTGCGCAGGAGGGAGAGGGCGCGCGAATCGCGCTCGACGAAGTGGACGAAGGCGGCCCCGCGCGAGAGCGCCTCGATGCCCATACCGCCGGCCGCCGCGTAGAGGTCGGCGAACACCGCGCCGCGCACGGCCTCGCCCAGGGCGTCGAAGAGCGACGCTTTGGCCCGCTGCATGGTGGGGCGCAGCGCCGCGTCGTCGGGGTAGCGCAGGCGCCGTCCCCGCAGGCTTCCCGAGTGCACGCGCACGAAGCGTTCGCGCGATCGCGTCATGCGCCGAGTATAAGAGCGAAGCGGCGGTGGGGCAACGCCCCACCGCCGTATTCAGAGAGGTTCGATGCGCTTGGGTTTCTACTGCATGCCCATCTCGATCTCGTCCCCGAAGGCCACGAGCTTGGGCGTGACGAAGATCACGAGCTCGCGCTTCTTCTTGGTCGTGCTCTCGTAGCGGAAGAGCGCGCCCAGGAGCGGCACGTCCTTGAGGCCCGGCACGCCGGTGGCGACTCTGCTCTCCACCTCGGTCAGGAGGCCGCCGATCACGGCCGTCTCGCCGTCGCGCACGATCACGCGCGTGTCGGCCTCGCTGATGGAGATGATCAGACCGCCCTGCACGGTGGCCTGCGCGGAGAGGTCGCTGATCTCCGGGTGCAGATCCATCGTGATGGTGCCGTCCGAGTTCACGTGCGGTGTGACGCGCAGCGTGATACCGGTCTTCTTGAGCTCGGTGATGGGGTTGCCCGCCTCGTCGGACACGATGAGCGGGATCTCCTTGCCCACGAGGATGAAGGCCTCGTTGTTGTCGGCCGTCGTGATGCGGGGGTTGGAGATGATGTTGGCTTTGTTGTCCTTCTCCAGGGCCTCGATCGTGGCGAGGATGTCGCCCCACGACTGCACGGTCCCGATGTTGAAGCCCGCGAACGGGGTGCCCAGGGACTGGCCGCTGAAGGCGTTCATGGAGGCGTGGAAGTCCGTCGACATGATGTTCATGAAGTCCCAGCTCACGCCCAGCTCGCGCGTGGCCTCGACGTCGAGGTCGACCATCTTGGCGACGATCTCCACCATGCTGACCTTCTTGTCCAGCGCGATCGTCATGGCGGTGATGCGCTCGACGATCTTGGGGATATCGTTGATGATGATGGCGTTGCTGCCCTTCTCGATGGAGATCGCGCCGCGCTTGCTCGTCACCTTGTCCATCGCCTGCTGCATCTCTTTGGCGTTGGTGTAGTTGAGCTCGACCACCTTGGAGACGAGCGGCTCGAGGTCTTCCTTCTTCTGGCGCGTTTGGGCGATGTCGAGCTCCTCGTCGTGGAGCACGTCGAGCGACTGGACGCGGAACATCCCGTACTCTT
>JAOTVO010000408.1 GCA_029863355.1 Candidatus Krumholzibacteriia bacterium | reverse complement strand
CTCTACTATAACCGCGCCCTGGTTGGGGTTCTGGTTCTTGGCGAGACCGAACTCTTTATTAATGATGAGCTGGATGGCGATGGCCCGGCGCACGCTCTCTTCGGTGGGCGTGGTGATGGCCTCGTCATAAGCATTCGTATGGAGCGAATTGCAGTTGTCGTAGATGGCGTAGAGGGCCTGGAGGGTGGTGCGAATGTCGTTGAACGCGATCTCCTGGGCGTGCAGGGAGCGGCCGGAAGTCTGGATGTGGTACTTGAGCATCTGACTGCGCTCGTCGGCCCCGTACTTGAGCTTCATCGCCTTGGCCCAGATCCTGCGCGCCACCCTTCCGATCACGGCGTACTCGGCGTCGATCCCGTTGGAGAAAAAGAAGGAGAGGTTGGGACCGAACCGGTTGATGTCCATCCCGCGCGAGAGGTAGTACTCGACGTAGGTAAAGCCGTTGGCCAGCGTGAAGGCGAGCTGGCTGATGGGGTTGGCCCCGGCTTCGGCGATGTGGTAACCGGAGATGGACACGCTGTAGAAGTTGCGCACCTTGTGGTCGATGAAGTACGCCTGCACGTCACCCATCAGCCTGAGGGCGAACTCGGTGGAGAAGATGCAGGTGTTCTGCGCCTGGTCTTCTTTGAGGATGTCGGCCTGCACGGTGCCGCGCACGACCTTGAGCGTGTCGGACTTGATCTTGTCGTAGACCTCCCGATCGAGCACCTGATCGCCGCTCACGCCGAGTAGCGTGAGGCCGAGGCCGCCGTTGCCGGCCGGCAGCGCGCCGGCGTAGCGGGGGCGATCCTTCCCTTCGTACAGTGCCTCGATCTGCTTTTGCACCTGTGCCTCGATACCGTCGGCCTTGATATAGCGCTCGCACTGCTGGTCGATGGCGGCGTTCATGAAGAAGGCGAGGATCATGGGCGCGGGCCCGTTGATGGTCATGGACACGCTGGTCTTGGGGTCGGCGAGGTCGAAACCGGAATAGAGCCGCTTGGCGTCGTCGAGGCAGCAGATGGACACGCCGCTGTTTCCGATCTTGCCGTAGATGTCGGGCCGGCGGTCGGGGTCGCGGCCGTAGAGGGTTACGGAATCGAACGCGGTGGAGAGGCGCTTGGCGGGCATGCTCTTGCTGACGTAATGAAAACGGCGGTTGGTGCGTTCCGGCCCGCCTTCGCCGGCAAACATGCGCGTGGGATCTTCCTCCATGCGCTTGAAGGGATAGATGCCGGCGGTGTAGGGAAACTCGCCGGGCACGTTCTCCTGCAGCGCCCAGCGCAGGATGTCTCCCCACGCCTTGTAGCGCGGGAAGGTCACCTTGGGAATGCGCGTATGCGACAGGGTCTCCTCGTGGGTCTTCACGTGCACGTCGCGCCCGCGCACCTTGAACACAAAATCGTCGGCGGCGTAGCACGCCTTCTTCTCTTCCCAGCCCTCAATGGCGGCGCGGTTGTGGGGGTCGAGGTCGAGGGCGAGCTTCGCGTAAGTCTCTTCGAGACGCTTGACCAGCCGGTCCCTGTCCTCGACGTCGCTCTGGCGCAGCAGCTCGATGGATCCGCGGATGGCGTACATCTTCTGCGCCACCTCGCCCTGCGCGTCGGCCCACTTGTCGTAGCGGCGGATGGTCTCTGTGATCTCGGAGAGGTAGCGGGTGCGCTGGGGCGGGATGATGTAGATCTTCTCGGACAGGCTCCCGGTCGCTTCGAAGTTGGAGGAGAAGCCGGCGCCGGTCTGCTCGTTGAGGCGGTCGATGACGGCGCGGTAGAGGTCGCTGGTGCCGGGGTCGTTGAACTGCGACGCGATGGTGCCGAAGACGGGAAGCCCATCGGCGTCGGCGTCGAAGAGCTGGCGCGCGCGCTTGTACTGCTTGCGCACGTCGCGCAGCGCGTCCATGGCGCCGCGCTTGTCGAACTTGTTTATGGCGACGACGTCGGCGAAGTCGATCATGTCGATCTTCTCGAGCTGGGTGGCGGCCCCGTACTCCGGCGTCATCACGTAGAGCGACACGTCGCAGTGGTCGACGATCTCGGTGTCGCTCTGGCCGATGCCCGATGTCTCTATGATAATGAGGTCGAAGCCGGCGGCCTTGAGCACCTGCATGGCCTCGCGCACGTGCTTGGAGAGGGCCAGGTTGGCCTGGCGCGTGGCCAGCGAGCGCATGTAGACGCGGCTGTCGCGGATGGAGTTCATGCGGATGCGGTCGCCGAGGAGCGCCCCGCCGGTCTTGCGCTTG
>JAOTVO010000080.1 GCA_029863355.1 Candidatus Krumholzibacteriia bacterium | reverse complement strand
CTCAGCACGATCGCGCCCAGCCCGCTCACGTACGCGAAGCTGCGCACCATCCACGCGAACACCTTGAACGCCCAGAACACGGGGAGCAACGCGCCCACGTGCGCGATACTCAGCCCGAAGGCGACGATGTCGGGCAGCGTGATGACCAGTGCCCCGATGAGGACGAAGGCATACGGATTGGTCGTCTGCAACTGCAGGCGTTCGGCGATCATGCGGCCCAGGGTGCAGGCAAAGATAGCCCAGCCGATGATGAACACACCGACGCAGCTCACCACCAGGAGGATGGCGATGGGAATGCCGACGAGGGTGATCACCAGGGGGACCATCACGATGACGAGGGCAATCAGTCCGAGCACGACCGCCAGCAGTCCGGCGCCGAAGCCCTTCAGGTAGCTGGCCGCCAGGTGCTCACCGGCCACCGCCACGCGCTCGCGCATGAACAGCAGGACGATGAACGCGAGCACGAGCTTGACGAACAGGCCCAGGGGAAGCAGAACGCGCCATATCCAGGCGTCGCCGTAGCCGAAGAGGCCGTCCAGGTTGTGCAGGGTGATGAAATCCTCGAGGACGACGCGCTCGCCGTGGATGAGCACATCGTCGTCTTCCTCGAGCGTGCCCCCGAGGACGACGACATCGCCCTTTATCTCGGCTCCCGACCGCGCCCGGACGTTGCCCCCGAGCACCACCACGTTACCGCCCACGCGGCCCTCGATCACGGCGTTGTCGCCGAACACGATGAGGTCGCCGCGCACCACCTCGTCGCGCGCCACGAGCACGCTCTCGCCGAACTTGACGACGTCTACCCCTTTCTCCCGGAAGCCGCGCTCGTCGCGCACCTCTACCCACTCGCCTTCGTCGCCGGCGCGGCGCGCCTCGCCCTCGACGCTGATTCCGCTTTCGTCGATGCTGATGCGTACCCGCCCCGTCGGCTTACGCCCGGCGTCGCCATCGACGGCGGTGGTATCGGCAGTGGATTCGGGAGTCTCGTCGGCGGTCTGCCCCGCCGCAGGGGTTGTCCAACCGAGCACGAGCACCGCGGCCGTGGCCGCGACGCACGCGTGAATCAGGCTAGATACGTACCGTGACATTGCGGGCGGCCCTCTTCCGCCGTGCCAACCAGCTGGCAACGAACGCGGCGCTGCCCAGCACCAGCGCCCCTCCCAGCAGCAGCCGTTCAACGCCCGCGGACGCGAGCACGGAGAGCAGAGCCTGGGCGACGGCACCGGCCGCGCGCACGTGGTTCGCCAGCGAATCCAGCACGCGCGACAGGAACGATACGCCGCGCAGGGCGCCCTCGACGGTCCCGTAGGCACTGGTAAGCGCTTCGGTGTAGGACCCGTACGAGCCGCCGGCGAGCCCGAGCACCGCGGCCAACGGCACGTATAGTGTGGCAACGACCAGTGCCGCGGCAAGAGGATACTTCGCGACGGCGGGCAGCCCGAGGAAGCGTGCCACCACACGCCGCGGTGTGGGGACCCGGGGTTCGTACACGAGGCCTTCGGCGCGCAGGTGGCTCATGACGCCGCGGCTCACCCGCTCCGGTGCACGGACGCGCTCGATCTTCCGCAAGTGCGAGAACACTTCACGCCAAGCCAGCACCGCCGTCTCGCACTCGGGGCACTCCGAGACGTGCCGAACGAACTCGTTGCGATCGAGTACGGGCAGACGCGCATCGAGGTAGTCCTGGACGATGTTATTGACGGTTGTGCAGTCCACTGTCCTAGTCCTTGCCTTGCTCTTTCCCCTTCTTCTTCTCCACGATGGTCACGTCGCCGCTCGCCGTCTCGATCACGATGTGGGCGGAGCCGCTGCCCACGATGCCGCGCAGCTCGCGACGGGTGATCTTGTCGAGCCTGATGGCCATGTCGCCCTGGATGTTCCCGCTGCTGGTGCGCACCTCCAGCCGGAAGCCGCAGTCCTCCCGCGCGGGATAGACGACGGCGACGTCGCCGCTGGAGGTCGACAGGCGAAAGTCCTTCTCGCCGACCGGCACGATGTCCACTTCGAGGTCGCCGCTCGAGGACTGCGCGCTCACGCCGCCGCCGGCATCCTGGATCGACGCGTCTCCGCTCGAGGTCCGGAGCGTTACGTCGCCCAGGCACCCGTCGAGCACCAGGTCACCGGACACCAGGCGCACGAAGGCGTTGCCGCCCACGCGCGACGCGACGACGTCACCGCTGGTCGCTTCCGCCACCAGGTCCCCTTCCACGCGCTCGACCACGGTCTCACCGCTGGTCGCGCGCGCCTTGAGATCGCCGCGCACACCGCGGACCTCGATGCTCCCGCTGGTGACTTCGGCGAGCGCGTCGCCCCCGATATCGAGGAGGACGATGTCGCCGCTGGTCGCGGTCGCGCGCGCGGCACCTGCGAGACCAGTGACGCGGATGCGCCCGCCGGAGGCCTGCACGTCGGCGCTGAACGACCGCGGCACCTCTATGGTGTAGTCGATGACGGCCACTTCGCCCCTTCCGATCAGCGCCCACAGGCGGCGGTTCTCGCTCACGTCGTCGCCGTGCGTCTCCACTACGATTTCGCCGTCGCGCTCCAGCACTTCGAACCTGAGCTCGTCGAGCATGCGCTCGGCCCGGGCCGCGTCGCGCTCCCGGACGATCTTGCGGGCGACTATCGTGATCGCGCGCGCCTCGCTGCTACCCACCACCGCCGTCTTGCCCCGCGCGTTCTTGACCACGATACGCGTCTGGTCGCTGACGGTCACGGTCTTGCGCTCCTCGCGCTCGACTTTGTTGGCCGCCGCCCCCCCCGCCACCGCCACCAATAATCCAGCGGCGACCGCGCCGGCCACTGTGGATCGCAGATTCGCTGTCGTTGTCATCGTCCTCCCCCGGGGTTGACCACCGCTTGCCCACTCCGCCACCCGACTGACCATACGAAGGACGCGCGCAAAGGTTCGCTCGGCGGCCGAATTTTCCCGGCGCGCGGCCGGCCCCGTCTGCGCGACCATGCAATCTATTGTAATAAATACAGTTATGCCAGAATTCCGCCTTTCAGTCGAAGAAGTCGCGCCCCTCCAGGAGGCCCTTGAGCGTCTCGCGCGCCCGGTGGATGCGCGCCTTGACCGTGCCCAGCGGGATGTCCAGAGTGCGTGCGATCTCCTCGTAGGACAGGTGCTCCTGGTGGCGCAGGATCAGCATGACGCGGTAGTGGTCCGGGAGCCGGTCCACGGCTTCCTCCAGCATGTGCATCTTCTGCTTGCGCTCGAGCACCTGCGCCGGGTCGGGTTCGCCGGAGACGTACTGCCGCTGCACCTCGCCCCTCTCGTTGTCGATGGGCTCGTCCATGGCGTACGTCTCGATCCGCCGCTTGCGCAGGTGGTCGATGCAGAGGTTCGATGTGATCTTGAAGAGCCAGCTGGAGAAGGCATAGGTGGGGTCGTAGCGCTCCAGCATCATGAAGACCTTGACGAAGGCCTCCTGCGCGAGGTCCGCCGCCCCTTCGCGATCGCGCACCATGCGCAGGCAGATGCTGAAGACGGCGCGCTCGTACTTGCCCAGTAGCGCCTGGAACGCCCGTTCGTCCCCCGCCCTGGCTCTGGCAATGAGCTGAATGTCTTCCTGCTTCAACGCTACGACCGAGCCATCCGGGCCGACGGACGCGCGGCGATGGAATCAGCGCCGCCGGAAAGGAACCTGAACCCCGAAAAAGGTTGACACATTTGGAGAACCGTTTCTAGAGTTTGTTCGCTTCCTCTACCGGGCGTTCATCCTGGCGTTCACTAGTCCGGGGCAGAGTATGACGACGATCGAATACGTCCACGCGCGCGAAATTCTCGACTCACGCGGGAACCCCACCTTGGAGGTGGACATCGGGTTGTCCGGGGGAGCCCTGGGCCGAGCCGCCGTCCCTTCGGGGGCGTCGACAGGAATGCACGAGGCACTCGAGCTTCGCGACGGCGAGGTGACGCGCTACTTGGGTCGGGGCGTGCAGAAGGCAGTGAGCAACGTCAACGACATCATCGGCCCGGAGATCCTCGACCTCGACGCCGTCGACCAGGCCTACGTCGACCACGTCATGCTCGAGCTGGATGGAACACCCAACAAGTCGAAGCTCGGCGCCAACGCGATCCTCGGGGTGTCGCTGGCCGTGGCCCGCGCGGCGGCGGAAGCGGTCGATCTGTCGCTGTTCCAGTACATCGGCGGCGTCGCCTCGCGCACCCTGCCCGTGCCCATGATGAACGTTCTCAACGGAGGCGCGCACGCCGACAACAACGTCGACCTGCAGGAATTCATGCTGGTGCCCGCGGGCGCGACCAACTTCGCCGAGTCACTGCGCATGGGCGCGGAGACGTTCCACGCGATGAGGAAGTACCTCCGGGAGAAGGGGCACGTGACCGGCGTGGGCGACGAAGGCGGTTTTGCCCCCAACCTGCGCTCCAACGAAGAGGCCATCGAGGTCGTGCTCGAGGGCATCACCCGCGCGCGCTACACGCCCGGCAAAGATGTCTTCATCGCGCTCGACCCGGCGGCCACCGGATTCTACAAGAACGGCAAGTACCACCTGCAGGGCGACGACAAGGTCCTCGACTCGGACGCCATGATCAAGTTCTGGCAAGACTGGGTGGAGAAGTACCCGATCGTCTCCATCGAAGACGGCCTGGCCGAGGACGATTGGGACGGCTGGGCGGCCCTCACCGCGGCCGTCGGCGGCCGCGTGCAGCTGGTGGGCGACGACCTGTTCGTCACCAACGAGGTGCGGCTGCGCAAGGGGGTCGAGGTCGGCGCGGCCAACGCCATCCTGATCAAGCTCAATCAGATCGGCACGCTCAGCGAGACGCTGCACACGATCGAAGCCGCCCGGGGCGCGGGCTACGCGTGCGTGATCTCCCACCGCAGCGGCGAGACGGAGGACACGACCATCGCGCATCTGGCCGTCGCCACCAACGCCGGGCAGATAAAGACGGGCAGCATGTGCCGCAGCGAGAGGGTCGCCAAGTACAACGAACTGCTGCGCATCGACGAGGAGTTGGGGTCGATCGCGGTCTTCCCGGGCACCAGCGTGTACCCTTTTCTTTGACGGAGCGGCGGCGATGCGTTACTGGGGCGCGGAACAAAGAGTGGCCGGGAGGGGACGCCAACGCGCCGCCCGTCGCAGTACGGGCGCGCGAGCGCGGCGTTCGGTGGCCTCCGGGGGCAGCGTGCGCCCCTTCCTCCGGCGCTTCTACGACCACCAGGCCGCGCTGGGCAGGCCGGTCCAGCGCGCGGTGCTCTTCCTGATCGTGGCCGGGCTGATCTACGCCTTCGTCCTCGGCGACGGCGGCGCCATCCGCATCGCCATGCTGCGGGCCGAGCGCGCGGCCGTTGACCACCAGATCGCCGTCATGCGCCGGAGCATCGCCACGCTGGAAACCGAGATCGCCAGCCTCGAGAGCGACCCCTTCACGATCGAGAAGACCGGGCGGGAGCGCTACGGGTATGTGCGCCCCGACGAGACCGTCTACAAGATCGTCGAGCCCAAGAAGAGCGGCGGCCGCTAAGGGGGCGGCACCGGCCATCGCGACCGGGGCTTGACAATCCCTGCCAAAGCGGTACCATACGAATTCTCAGTGTCGCGGGGTGGAGCAGTCTGGTAGCTCGTTGGGCTCATAACCCAAAGGTCGCAGGTTCGAATCCTGCCCCCGCTACCAAAACTCGGAAGTCCCGGCCCCGGTCGCACCGGAGCCGGGACCTTTCTTTTGGCGACTGCCCCGGGGGCCGTCCGGCGGCGTCATTTCACGAGCACCATCTTGCGCGTGAGCGCGCGCCCGCGCGCCAGCAGCCGGTAGAAGTAGGTCCCCGATGCCACCGCCCGCCCACCCGTGTCGGTCCCGTCCCAGCGCACGAGCTGCCACCCGGCCTCCACTCGCGCGTCCAGCAGGGTCGTCACCAGCGCGCCGCGCGCGTCGTACACGGCCAGGCGCGCGTGCGTGGACGACGGCGTGATGAAGGCGATCGTCGTCGCGGGGTTGAAGGGATTGGGCGCGTTCTGTGCCAGGTGCAGGGCGAAGGCCGGGGTCGTCACCGAGACCGGCGCGGCACGCAGCTCGGAACCGTCGTCGCGCACCACCACCAAGTCGTACCGGTATGCGGTTGCTCCGCGTACGTCGCGGTCGGTGGCCGCCGACGCGCCCGGCGGGTACAGCGCCCCCACCGGCTGCACCGTTTCCGGACGCGCCTCCTCCGCGCGGTACAGCCGGAAGCCGCGCAGGGGCTCGTCGGCGCGCACGCGCCAGCTCAGTCGCACGGCGAAGTCCTCCGGGCGTGCCTCGAAACTGGTCACCAGCACCGCCGTGGTGACGACGGTGACGGCTCTCTCCGCCGCGTAGGCGCTCAGCATGCCCACGTGGTTGCGGGCGCGCACGGAGAAGTAGTGGGTGCCCGTCTCCAGGGCGCACACGTCGAAGGACGTGACGCTGCCGACGTCGATGGTGTGCTCGTACTGCGCAGCCTGGCCTTGCTCCACGGAGGCCGGGCCGTAGTCGACCACGTAGCCGACCACCTGCGGGTTGCCGTCGGGCATCCAGGCGAGGCTCGCGCAGCCCGAGTCGCCAGCCGCGGCGGTGAAGAACAGCGGCGGCAGCGGGGGTTGAGCGTTGCCGTTCGAGACGGAGGCAATGACCTCGAGCGACGACACGCTCAACATCCCCGCCGCGTTGATGGCGCGGACCGCGAGGTAGTAGGTCCCGTCGGGCAGCCCGCACCTGGTGTGCGTCGTGTCGGCGACGTCGATGGAGTCGTCGTACGCGCTGGCGCTGCCGGGCACTGACGCGCCGCCCCAGTAGAGACGGTAGACCACCACGTCGCTCTCGGGATTCGCGTTCCAGGATACCTCCGCGCAACCGAAGTCGCTCCCAGTCGCCACTACCCCCGTGGGCCGGCTCGGCGGCTGCGCCCCCGCGCCGGCCCTGGCGATCGCGAACTGGTCCCCGGGGGTCATCGTGCCGGAGAACACGAGCGCGCCCGATGCGCTGGACGACGCCGTCAGGATCTCCAGGGAGTTCTGCCGGACCGAATACGTCTGCGAGCTCTCGAGGTCGAAGACGTGGATGCGAACGTTTGCCTCGACGCCGGGAGCGTGTACGGCCAGCATGACCGCGCCCACGAACGTCGGTGTGCACCGCGTTCCACGGATGCGAGGGCCAGAGGTGCGACGCATGGTGACACTCCTCGCGATTCGCCGTTACCTGTCGTGTCTAGGGATTGAGCGTGGCCAGCGAGGAGCAATTTCCATGCGTCGAAGCGGACGCTGTTCTTCAGCGTGGCGTATCGATACGGCGGACTCGCCCGCACGGCGGTGGAGTGCCCCGTCGTCCGCGCCAAGGCGCGCGGCGTGATGCGACGGCGCTTCGGTGGGCTGTCGGCGCCGATAGTGGCGCATACGTGCGCGGAGGCGAACGGGGACGCGCGGGTGCGGGCCGGGCCCATGAGAAACGGCTCGAAGTGTCGTTGCGCGCCCCTGTCCGATTCTCTATTATTCCCCTCACCATGACCGCCTCCCCCGCCGCCGTGCCGCTCGCGCTCGCATGCGCCGCAACGTGGTTTTCCGCGCCGCTCGCGGGCACCCTCGCATCGCGCGACGAGGCGTTTCAAAATGAGCTGGTGCGCGCGGAGATGGTCGCGGACGTCGAGAACATCGCCGCGGGCGGCGCGTTTCGCCTCGCCGTGCGGCTGTCGATCGCCCCGGGCTGGCACCTCAACTGGCTCAACCCCGGCGACGCCGGCCTGGCCCCGTCCGTCGAGTGGTCGCTGCCCGAGGGGTTGGCCGCCGCACCGGTGTCGTGGCCGTTTCCGCGATCCCACGCGGCGGGTCCGCTGGTCATCTTCGGCTACGAAGGCGAGTTGCTGCTGGTCGCCGAGGTGAGCGTCGCGCCAGATTTCGCACCCGGGACTCCCGTGACGCTGGGCGCCACCGTGTCCTGGCTCGCCTGCCGGGAGGCGTGCGTTCCCGGCGAGGCGATGCTGTCTCTGTCGCTCCCGCTGGCGAAGTCGGCGCGGGCGCAAGCGCGATGGCGCTCGGCGTTCGACGCGCTCGCGGCCCGATACCCGGCCGCGACCGCCGACTGGCGAGTGGAATCGTGGTTCGAGGACGAGGATGCGATCTACATCGAAATGCAAACGGCGCGCCCGGGTACCGCGCTGTTGGAAGGCGTCGTCTTCTTCCCCTACGAGCAGGGCGTGATCGAAAACGCCGAGCCGCAGACGCTGGCCCGCGTGGAAACCTCCGGGCGCCCCGGCGGCTACCGGCTGCGCGTGCAGCGCTCGCGAACGGTGGGGGCGACGCCGCCCCGGCTGACGGGGGTGCTCGTCAGCGAGAGAGGCTTCGACGGCGGGGGTGCGCCGAGCGCCCTCGTCGTGGACGTGCCGCTAGAGGAGCGGTAAGAGAGGGACGGCCGTCGGCCGACGAGACCGAACACCCGACACAACACCTTAGGAGGACGACCGATGAAGAGACGCATCGCGCTGGTGGCTTTGCTGGTGTCCGTGCTGGCCGCGTGGTTCGCGCTGGCCGAGGAGGCGGGCGACAAGCCCTCGGTCAAGATCGACGCCCCCGCTCCCGATTTCACCCTGGCCGACGTCGAGGGCAAGACGCACAAACTCTCCGACTACCGGGGCAAGTTCGTCGCCCTCGAGTGGCACAACGCGGACTGCCCTTTCGTGCGCAAGCACTACGACTCGGGCAACATGCAGAAGCTCCAGAGCCAGTGGGGGAAGAAGGGCGTGGTGTGGTTGACCATCTGCTCGTCAGGGCCGGGAAAGCAGGGTTACTATGAGCTGGGCGACGTGAAGAAGCAGGTGAAGATGAGCAAGTCCGCGGCGTCGGCGTACCTGCGCGACACCGACGGCAAGGTCGGCCGTCTCTACAGTGCCAAGACCACGCCGCACATTTTCGTGATCAACCCGGACGGCATCCTCATCTACGCGGGCGCGATCGACGACAAACCGTCGACGAAGCAAGCGGACATCGAGGGGGCGACCAACTACGTGCAAGCCTGCCTGGCCGCCGCGACGTCCGGCAAGGCGGTGGCCACCAAGGCGACCACGCCCTACGGTTGCAGCGTCAAGTACGCCGACTAGCGCGGCATTCGCAGCGGGGCCGCGCCGCGGCCCCTTTCAGATTGACTTAACTGTTTTTGTCGTATATAGTTAGATTCCGGACTCGTATCCAGTCAGGATGACGATGGCTGCCAGACTCCCCAGGTTCCTCGCTTGCGCGTCGCTCTTCGCACTGGCGCTTGCCCCCGCACGCGCGCCGGGTTCCGGACACATTCAGGTGATGGTCGCGCTCTCGGCCGACCGCGTCGTCCTGGTGCCGCGCGATGGGGCTTACGAGGTCCACGTCTCGCCGGCGCGGGGAGAGCGCTTCGCGCTCCTCGACGAGCCCGGCGAGCCGGCGCTGCCCTTCCGCGTCATCGAGGTGCTGCTGCCGGCGGGCACGGAAGTGGCGGACACCAGGGTCACCAGCGCTTCCGAGCGCCCCATCGCCGAGGGGATCGCGCTGGCGCCGTCTCCGGTGGCGGCGGTGGACCCGCGACGAGCGGGCGCGGGCCTGGCCGCGACGGCGCCTGAGGCATCCGCGGGCTACCCCGGGGACCGCGCTCGCTATCTGGGAACGGGGGTGTGGCACGGTCGGGCCATCGCGAGCTTCGCCGTGTTCCCCGTCGAACGGCGCGGCGAGGACGTCGTCCTGCACGATCGCATCGTCCTCGAGGTCTCGCTGCGACCCTCGGACCGGCCGCAGCCCGTGCGCGCGCTGAGAATGAACCCCGCGCACGCGGCGCGCCTGGCCGCGCAGGTGCGCGCATCGGTGGTCAACCCCGGGGCGGAACGTTTCCAGCCGGTCGCTGCGCCGGCGCGGCACGAGGGCACCTTCCGGCCCGCGGTCGCTCCCTCCCTCGAGGGCAGTCCCGTGGAGTACGTCATCGTCACGACCGTCGCGCTGGCCCCGGAGTTTCAGCGG
>JAOTVO010000407.1 GCA_029863355.1 Candidatus Krumholzibacteriia bacterium | reverse complement strand
CGGGAACGTCGAGGCTGCCCACGGCCTCCTCGACGATGGCGCGTGCCGCGTCCACTTTGGCGCGGTCGCCCACCACCGAGATGATCGTCTTGTTGACCGAACTCGCGCCCCGAAAGAGGGCGCGGAAACCGGCGAAGATGGGCACGTCGCTGGAGATGATCTGTCCCATGCCGACGCTGTCGATCACCGTGGCCCCCGTGATACCGATCTCCAGGAAACCCTCGAGAATCTCGTCGAGTTTCTCCGCTCGGTTGCACACGTAAACGAGGAGCACCATGGCGATGGCGCCGGGCGGGGGCGCACCCCTTCCGCCGGGCAGGGTCCATCGTAGGCGTGCTCGCTCGGCGAAGTCAATTGAAATGCTGCACATACGACGGCGCGCGGAGCGCGCTTGCCGTCGCCGCCGGTCCCCGGCCCACCCGGGGGAACCATTGGAACCCCCCGCGCTTTCGTGCTAGCTTACGTGGACATGCGAGCAACGTTCATCTGCGCAGCATCCATCGCCACGGCGGTCCTGTGCGCACCCGCCGCTGCCCAGGACGAGGGCTACTTCCAGCAGCGCGTCGACTACACGATGCGCGTGAGCCTGGACACCGAGGCGCGGATGCTCGCGGGCGCCGAGACCATCCATTACACCAACCACTCGCCGGACACGCTGCGCGAGTTCTACCTGCACCTGTACCCCAACGCCTACCGCTCCCGGCACAGCGCCTTCATGCGCTACCAGCGGCGGGTCTACAACCTGAACCTTCGCGACATCCCCTCGGACCACCGCGGCTGGCTCGACCTCGACGACGTGCGCGTGGACGGCGTGCCCGTGCCCGTCCACGTCGACGATACCATCGCGCGCTTTGCGCTCCCCGCGCCCCTCCCCCCGGGCGGGAGCGTGACGGTGTCGCTCGATTTCCGGAGCAAGGTCCGCAAGCATCGCGGCCGCGCCGGATACCGCGGCGAGCACTACGACTTTGCGCAGTGGTACCCCAAGGTGGTCGTCTACGACGAGAAGGGGTTCCACCCCGACCCGTTCATGGCCGGCGAGTTCTACGGAGAGTTCGGCAACTTCGACGTTCACGTCGAGCTGCCGGCGCACTACGTGGTGGCGGCCACCGGCGTGGTCGCGGATGGTGACGCCGGCTGGGGCTACAATCCCGTGGGCGCGCGGGAGCGGCGCGTGGCGCCGGAACCGGCAGCGCGCAAGACGGTGCACTTCCACGCCGAGGACGTGCACGACTTCGCCTGGTGTGCGGACCCCAGCTTCGTGGTGCAAGACACCACGGTGGCCGGCGTCGTCGTGCGCAGCTTCTACCGTGTTCGCAACGCCAAAGCGTGGCAAGACACCACGCTCGCGCACGGCGCCCGCGCCGTGGATTGGCTGACGCGCGAGTTCGGCCCCTACCCATACCCGCAGGTGAGCATCGTCGACGGGCTCCTGCGCGGCGGCATGGAGTACCCGATGCTCGTCATGAACGGGCGCGCGAGCGAGGGGCTGGTGGTGCACGAGGTCGGCCACATCTACTTCTACGGCATCCTCGCCAACGACGAGCGCGCCGCGGCGTGGCTGGACGAAGGCTTCACCACCTTTCAGACGCAGTGGTACAAGGAGACGCGGTATGGGCCCTGGGGGAACCGCCGCGAGCTCGACTGGTACACGCGCATGACGCCCCAGCCCAGACTCTGGGAGGGCTTTCGCGGAATCGTCTTCGACCTGCAGCGCCGAGGCTACGGCGAGCGCGTGGCGCAGCGCGCCGAGGCATTCGACCATTCCTACTCCGACCACGTCTACCGCAAGGCGGCGTTGATCCTCAACGCGGTGCGTTACGCGCTCGGAGAGGAGACGTTCGAGGCCACGATGCAGGAATACTACCGGCGCTGGCAGCTCAAGCACGTCAACGAAGACCGCTTTCGCGAGGTGATCGAGGACCGCACGGGCGCCGACCTACGCCTGCAGTTCGACCAGTGGTTGCACACGCGGAAGATCTGCGATTACCGACTGGCCAAGGTGGATGTGCGCGAGAGCGGCGACGGCTACCGCGCGGCGGTGGAGATCCGGCGCGACGGCGAGCTTTTCCTCCCCGTCGAGGTGGTTTTCGAGCTGGAGGATGGTTCCGTGCAGCGTCACCGCCTCGACGGAAAACCACGGATCATCAAGAGCGCCTTCGTGTTGCCGTCCAAACCGAAGCGCACCGCCGTCAACCCGGACAATGAAATCATGGACGTCGACCTGGCGGACAACTTCTCCC
>JAOTVO010000406.1 GCA_029863355.1 Candidatus Krumholzibacteriia bacterium | reverse complement strand
GGCAGGCGGCGCTCCTCGACGCGGCGCAAGCCATCGCGGTCTTCCAGCTCACCTTCACTGATCTCCACCCCTCGATCTTCCAACCCGGATCGATCCTGCCGCTGTTCGCCACGCTGGGTCTCGTGGACACGGCGCTCGCCCCGAAGCCAGCGCTGGGCGCGTGGGACGGCGTGTTTGCCCGACCGTGGCAACCGTGACGAGGCTCTCCCTCACCGGTGCCCGGGTCGTCACCCTGGACCCCAAGCGGCGCATTCTCGACGCCGACGTGGTCGTCGAGGATGGGCGGATTCGCCGCATCGGGACCCGGGCGCGGGGAGCCGCGGACAAGAAAGCGGGGACGGTGCTCGATTGCACGGGGATGGTCGTCATCCCGGGCCTCGTCCAGGCCCACGTGCACCTCTGCCAGACGCTGTTCCGGGGGCTGGCCGACGACCTCGCGCTCGAGGACTGGCTGGCGAAACGTATCTGGCCGCTCGAGGCCGCGCACACCGAAGAGTCGGTCTACTGGTCCGCGATGCTGGGTGCCGCCGAGCTGCTGCTCGGCGGCACGACAGCGATCCTCGACATGGAGACGGTGCGCCACACCGACGCAGCGTTCCACGCACTCGAATCGATCGGCATCCGCGCGACCGCAGGCAAGTGCCTGATGGACGCGCCGTCGGCTCCCACGGGGCTGCGCGAGGACACCGAGCGCGCCCTGGCCGAGGCGATGGACCTCTGCGCGCGCTGGGACGGACGGGCGGATGGCCGCCTGCGGTGGTGTTGGGCGCCCCGTTTCGTGCCGAGTTGCACGGGCCCGCTGCTACGCGCCGTGAGCGATCTGGCGGAGAAGACCGGGACGCTGATCCACACGCACGCGGCGGAGACGCCGGTGGAGCTGGAGATGGTGATGCGCGAGACCGGCCAGAACGAAATCGCCTATCTGGACGCCGTGGGGATTTCCGGTGAACGGGCGGCGTTGGCGCACTGTGTGTGGGTCGATGGGGAGGGGATCGCGCGCCTGGCGCGCCAACGCACCGGGATCGTGCACTGTCCGTCGTCCAACCTCAAGCTGGGCTCTGGCATCGCGCCCGTACCGGAGATGCTCGCGGCGGGGTGTCGCGTTGCAATCGGTGCCGATGGCGCGCCGTGCAACAACCGACTCGACGCGTTCACGGAGATGCGACTCGCCGCACTCATTCAGAAGCCCCGTCGCGGGCCGGAAGCCCTGCCGGCGGCCCAGGTGCTCGAGCTCGCCACGCTGGGTGGTGCGCGCGTACTCGGCCTCGAGCGCGAGGTTGGCTCCATCGAAGTGGGCAAGCTGGCGGACCTGGCGGTCCTGGACCTCTCCGGTCCCCACGCCCAGCCGGAGTCGGCGGACCTCGTGTCGCGCATCGTCTACAGCGCCCGAGCGAGCGATGTTCGGCACGTGATCGTGGGAGGCCGGGTGGTCGTGCAAGATGGGAAGTTGCGGACGGCCAAGCTCGAGGGAATCCGGCGCGAGGCCGGCGCCCATGCCCGTCGGCTCAGCCGAGCCGCGCGGGTCTGAGGGGAAGTTCTTCGGTTCGACGATGGTCGCCGCTCGGCGCTGGAGACGGTTGGTCTTGAGAGCGACGCGCGCCACGATGCCTTTTCAGCCCTGCGGCGCGCCGCAGGTCAGCGGCCCGGCACGTCAGGGTGTGCGCGCACGAAGGCAATCAGGTCGGTGACCGCCGGCTCGCCTCCCGCGGTGCGGACCAGGGCCGCAATCTGGCCTCGGTGATGTTCTCCGTGGAGGGCGACGTGCACCAGCATCTCGTGGATCGGTGTCTCGTACGCCGCACCGTGGCTGTCACGGTAGCGCACCGGCCGGCGCAAGGCCTCCTCGTCGCGCTCCCGCACGAACACGGCGAGGAGCCGGCCGCTCTCCGCCCCGCGCACGGCGGCTTCGTGCAGCGACAGGGCGGGCCAGAACTCCTGGGGGAACGGATCGTCGCCTCGAACACGCCGGTAGTAGAGCGACTCGGTGGAGACGATGTGCGCGAAGAGCCGCAGCGCGGCTGCAGGAGGCGTGGGCAGAGCGAGCAGTGATGCCGCTGTGCGCGCGTTCGCCCAGGCCGTGTGCTCAGACAGGCGCAGCAACAAGGCCTTCAGATCCGGCACCTCACCCGCGCGCGGTTCCACGCGTTCTCGTCACCGCAACGATTGGCCAGCGCGGCCTCCTCGCGGGGGATGAAGCGTTAGTCGATGCTCGGGGGGAGAACCTGGCCGATGGAGGCCCGTGGG
>JAOTVO010000079.1 GCA_029863355.1 Candidatus Krumholzibacteriia bacterium | reverse complement strand
GTATAGATGAAGAACTTCACCGTGGCGTAGATGCGCCTCTCGCCACCCCACATCCCGATCATGAAGTACATCGGGATGAGCATCGCCTCCCAAAAGACATAGAAGAGGAAGAGGTCGAGTGCCACGAACGCGCCGATCATCGCCGTCTCCAGGATGAGCATGCAGATGAAAAACTCCTTCACACGCTCGGTGATCGAAGCGAAGCAGCTGAGTATGGTGATGGGCGTGAGGAAAGTGACGAGCAGCACCAGCCACAGTGTGATCCCGTCGAGACCCATCTTGTAGGAGATGCCCAGCGCCGGAATCCACTGCTTCTCGACTACGAACTGCATCTCGGCCACGGGCGCAAAGCGGATCACCAACGGCACCGACGCGGCGAACGCGGCCAGGCTGACGAGCAGCGCGAAGGCGCGCATGGCACCGTGCGCGCGCTCGGGGAAGAGCGCCAGTGCGACGGCGCCCGCCACGGGCAGGAATGTCACCAGGCTCAGCGTATCCATCTACCGCACCATCCTCCACACGATGAGGACAAAGCCGAGCAACAGGAAAAACGCATACGTGCGAATCACCCCGGACTGGAACAGGCGCACCGTGGCGCCGACGAGCCGCGCCGTGATGCCGAGTCCGTTGACGATGCCCTCGATGATCCCCATGTCGACGAAACGGAACATCACCTTGTCGGAGAGCCCGTATCCGGGGCGCACGATCGTGTGCTCGTAGATCTCGTCCACGTAGTACTTGTTGAACACCATCCGGTAGAACCGTCCCAAGCGCGCCGTGATGCGCGCCGGGAGGGCCGGATTCTTGATGTAGAGGCGGTAAGCCATGAAGATACCCGCCAGCCCGATCGCCACCGAGAGCGCCATGAGCGCGTACTCGACGGTCGCGTCGTGCCCGCCCGCGGAGGCGGCCACGGGGCCCACCACGTCCGCCAGCGCGTGCTCGCCGCCGTGGCCGGCGTCGTGCCCGCCGAAAACCGGCGCGAGCCAGTTGTGGAACCAGTTGCCGCCGCGCAGCGCCGCGGGCCACCCCAGAAATCCCGCCAGCACCGAACCCGCGGCCAGCAGAACGAGCGGCACCGTCATCATGGCGGGCGACTCGTGCAGGTGGTGCTTGGCCTCGGCCGACACCCGGTCCTCGCCGTAGAAGGTGAGGAAAACGGCGCGGAAGACGTAGAAGGCCGTCATGCCCGCGGCGACGAACGCCACCGCCCACAAGAGGTACGGCAGCCACGGTGGCTGGAGCGGCGTGCTGAACGTCATCCACAGGATCTCGTCCTTGGAGACGAAACCGGCCAGCGGCGGCACGCCCGCGATGGCCAGCGAAGCGATGAGGAAGGTCGCCGCCGTCACCTTCATGGTCTTGGCCAGCCCGCCCATGCGGAACATGTCCTGCTCGCCGGACATCGCGTGGATCACCGAGCCCGACCCCAGGAACAGGCACGCCTTGAAGAACGCGTGCGTCATCAGGTGGAAGATGCCCGCGCCGTACGCGCCCACGCCCACGGCCATGAACATGTAGCCGAGCTGGCTCACCGTTGAGTACGCGAGCACGCGCTTGATGTCTCGTTGCGCAAAGCCGATGGAAGCGGCGAAGATCGCAGTGGCCGCGCCGATCGTCGCCACCACCGCCATCGCCGCCGGCGCCAGGTCGTAGAGGAACGACATGCGCGCGATCATGTACACGCCGGCCGTCACCATGGTGGCCGCGTGGATGAGCGCCGAGACGGGCGTGGGGCCGGCCATGGCGTCGGGCAGCCACACGTAGAGCGGGATCTGCGCCGATTTCCCCGTCGCCCCCACGAAGAGGAGCAGGCACGCCGCCGTGGCGATGCCGCCGAAAACCTGCGGGTGCTCCCCGACCAGCGCGCGCAGCGCGGGCACGTCCAGCGTGGGGTGACCGACGCGCTGGGTGGTGACGAAGATGAGAAACATTCCCAGGAGGAAGGCGAAGTCGCCCACGCGGTTTACGATGAACGCCTTCTTGCCCGCCGCAGCGTTGGCAATGTCCCGGTACCAGAATCCGATGAGCAGGTACGAGCACAGGCCCACGCCCTCCCAACCCACGAAGAGCAGCGGCAGGTTCTTCGCCATCACCAGCGTGAGCATGGAGAACATGAACAGGTTCAGGTAGGCGAAGTAGCGCGCGTAGCCGCGGTCGCCGTGCATGTAGCCCACGGAGTAGACGTGAATGATGGATCCCACGCCGGTGACCACCAGCACCATCACCATGGCCAGCGCGTCCACCATGAAGGCGAAGTCGACCTGCACCGGTCCCGCGGCGATCCACGTGTAGAGCGTCTGCGTGAACAAGCGCTCCGAGGCGGGGGCCGCGCGCATCTGCACGAACAGCGCGGCGGCCACGAGGAACGACAGAATGGGCGCGGCGCAGCCCACGAGAGAGACGACCCACTCCGGCGGCCCCTTCTCGCGCCGGGCGTAGAGCGCGGCCAGCTTGCCGTTCACGATCGCCCCCAAGAGCGGCGCGAAGGGAATGATCCACAGGTAGCGTTCCATCAGTCCCTCATCATGACCAGGTCGTCGGCCTGTACGGTGGCGCGGTTGCGGAACACCATCACCAGGATGGCCAGCCCGATTCCCGCCTCCGCCGCCGCCAGCGCCATTACGAAGAACGCGATCACGTGGCCGTCCATGTTTCCCGTGTAGCGCGCGAAGGTGACGAAGGTCAGGTTGGCCGCGTTCAGCATCAGCTCGATCGACATGAAGATCACGATCAAGTTGCGCCGGAACAGAACGCCGAACACGCCCAGGAAGAACAGGATCGCGCTCAGCGCCAGGTAGTGGTGCATCCCGACCGGGCCCATCCTATATCCTCCGCTTGGCCAGGAGCACGACTCCGGCGATGGCTACGAGCAACACCAGCGATATCACTTCGAACGGATAGAGGAAATCGGTCAGCATGAGCCGGCCAACCGCCTCGATGCTCCCGAAGTCGGCCACCATCTCCACCTTCGCCTGCGGCACCTGATCGAGCACGCGGACCGCAGCCCACGCGAGCCCCGCGCACACCGCGCCCATCACCAGCAGGCGAATCCTGCTCACGGGCACTTCGTGCAGCTCCTCGCGGTTCAGGTTGAGGAGCATGATGGTGAAGATCACCAGCACCATGATGGCGCCCGCGTAGACCAGAACTTGCAGGATGAACACGAATTCCGCGTGCAGCATCGCGTAGAGCGCGGCCAGGCCCACCATGGACATCACCAGCGCGAAGGCTCCCGAGAGCGGGTTGCGCAGGCTCACCATGGCCACGCCGCCGGCGACGGTCAGAACCGCGAATATGTAGAACAGCACCGTTTCCATCTCAGCCCACGAGCAACAGCAACAGTCCCGTGCCCAGGATGTTGACGAACGACAACGGAATCATCCGCTTCCACCCCAGGCGCATGAGCTGGTCGTAGCGGAAGCGCGGGAGCGACCAGCGCACCCAGATGAAGAACCAGCAGAAGAAGAGCGTCTTGACGGCGAACATCGTCACCTGCGCCACGGTCGCCACCGTGCGCGCGCCCCACTCGGGCAGCGTGAGCCCGAAGCTGCGGGCGAAAAAGAACAGCATGGCCGCGCCGGCGGCGAGGCTGGCGATGCCCAGCACCGTCCCCTCCCTCTCGCGCAGGTCGCCGAAGGCGCCGCGGATGCGCCTGGAGAACGTGAACATGAACGCGGCGAACACCAGCGCACCCGCTCCGCCCGCGCCCAGCATGACCTTGAGCAGAAGGTCTCCGTGGGCCACGAGCTTGTCCGTCGGCATCCACGGCACCTGCCAGCCCCCGAAGAAGAGCGTCACGATCATCACCGAGGAGAGCACGATGGCCACGTATTCGCCCATATAGAAGAGGGCGAAGCGTATCCCGCTGTACTCCACGTGGTATCCCGCCACGATCTCCGACTCGCCCTCGGGCAGGTCGAAGGGGTTGCGGTTGGACTCTGCGAAGGCGGCCACCAGGAAGAGCAGGAAACCCAGCGGCTGCACGAAGATGCCCCACTTGGGCAGAAACCCGAAGAGCAGCTCGCCCTGCCCGCGCACGATCTCGTTCAATTGCACGCTCTGGAACACCATGAACAAGCCGACGATGGAGAGACCCAGCGGGATCTCGTAGCTGATCATCTGCGCGCTCGAGCGCAGCCCGCCCATCAGCGCAAACTTGTTGTTCGACGCCCAACCGGCCAGCACGATGCCGTAGACGTTGAGCGAGGTGATGGCGAGGATGTAGAGGATGCCCGCGTTGAGCGTCGCCACTTGCATGGCGATCTCCCGCCCCCCCACGACCAGCGTGTCGGCCCAGGGAATGACGGCGAAGGCGGCCATGATCACCGTGAACCCGATCAGGGGCGCCGCCACGAAGTAGAGCCGGTTCACCTGCGCCGGGATCATCATCTCTTTGGTGAGAAGCTTGACAACGTCGGCCAGTATGTGCACGACCCCGGCCAGGCGAACGCCGGCGATGGCAGCGCGGTTGGGGCCGGTGCGGTCCTGGATGAACGCCGCACCCTTGCGCTCGAGCCAGATCAGGAGCGGCACCAGCATGAGCGGGAACAACCAGATGAAGGCTGCTTTGAGCGCGATGATGATGGCGTCGGTCATACTCTCTCCCGCTGCGCCCCCGGCGCTACGACACCGCCGCTCCCGCGAGCTGGACGCCGTGGCGACCCACGTCGGCCAGGCTCGCGCCGGAAAAGGCCGGCACCTGTTCCACAATCTCCGCGCGTACCTGCGCCACCGACGCGGCGCGGGCGCCCGCGTCGAGTGAGGCGAGCAACGCGTCGATCAGGCGCCACTCGCTCTCGCGCCGGCCACGGACGGCGGACTTGAGACGCTGCACCCGCCCCCCGAAGTTGACGACGAGTCCATCTTTCTCGGCGAACGTGAGCCCCGGAATGACCAGGTCGGCGCGCTCGGTGAGCGCGGACTGGCAGGCGTCGATCACGATCAGCTTGGCCGCGTTCGCGGCGAGCGCGGTAGCGGCCGGGCTCACGCGGCGGTGGAATCCCACCAGTACGCGCACGGCGGAGGCAAGCGACGATACCTCCGGCGCGTGCTCGCCGCGCAGGTCGATCACGGGAAGTCCGAGCAGCTCTGCCCCGCGTGCGTTGGGGTGCCGGTCGGCGCGGCGCAGCAGACGATCGTCCTCGCCGTCCTGCAGGTGGCGCGCCACGTGGAACGAAGCGCCCGTGCGCGCGGCCAGCTTCTTCAGCAGATACAGCTCTTCGAGCGTGGCGTGAGCCGAAGCGATCATCGCCGCCTCGACCGGCGCCGGGCCCTCGGCTCGCCCCGCCGGGGCGTAGCCCAGGATGCGCCGCCACTCGGCCAGCGCCTCTTCGAAAGAAGCCTCCAGCGCGCGGCCCTCTCGCCGGACCAGCGGCTGCTCCACGCGACCTTCGTTGACGAACTTGTAGTCGAGCCGTCCCTCGTCGCAGGCCCAGTAGCCGTTGACCTCGGGGTTGTGGCGCGGGCGCATGCGCACGATGCGCTCCTCCATCACCTGTATCTGCATGTTGCAGCCGCGCGCGCACGTGGTGCACACCGAATCGGTGTTGCGGATGTACCACGTCGGCGTGGCGAAGCGGAAGTCCTTGGAGGTGAGCGCACCCACCGGGCACAGGTCCACGGTGTTGAGCGAGTAGGCGCTCGTCACCTCCTGGCCGGGGAAGGCGGAGATGAAGGCGTCGTGCCCGCGCCCCGCGATGTAGAGCTGCTCGTCGCCGGCCACGTCGCGCAGGAAGCGCACGCAGCGGTCGCAGAGCACGCAGCGCTCCTGGTCCAGGACCATCGTGGGGCCGAGGTCGATTGCCTTGCCCTTCTTGACGCGCGTGAAGTTCTGGCGGCTCGGCTGCAGGTCGTGCTCCATGTAGTAGTTCTGCAGCGTGCACTCGCCGGCTTTGTCGCAGATGGGACAGTCCAGCGGATGGTTGAGCAGCAGCATCTCCTCCACCGAGGCGCGCGCGCGCTTGGCCGATTCGCTGTGCGTGAGTACCTGCATGCCCTCCGCCACCACCGCCTTGCAGGAGACGGCGAGGCGCCCGCCGCGCTCGCTGACGAACTCCACCTGGCACATGCGGCAGTTGCCGTCGGGGCCCAGGCCCGGGTGGTAGCAGAAGTGCGGGATATCGATCCCGTTGTCGCGGCACACGTCGATGAGGAGCGCCCCTTCCGGGGCCTCGACGGGCATGCCATTGATCGTGATCTTGACGCTCATCGCAACTCTAGAGCCGGCTCGCCCACTCGGCGTCGATCCCGCCGATCGGAATCTCTCGCTCGGGGGGTTGCTCGGCATTGACGTACGCTTCGAACTCGTGTCGGAACTTCTTGACGTAGCTCGCCGCGGGCATGGCGGCGGCGTCGGCGAGCACGCAGACGGTGCGGCCCAACATGTCCGGGCAAATCGACACGATCAAATCGATGTCCTCGAGGCGCCCCTTGCCCTCGCGGATGCGTTTGACCAGACGGTAGAGCCAGTACGTGCCTTCGCGGCAGGGCGGGCACTGCCCGCACGACTCGTGCGCGTAGAAACGCATGATCACTTCGAGCGCCTTCACCACGCACGTGTCCTCGTCGAGCACCATGATCGCGCCCGACCCCACCATCGTCCCCGCCGCGGCCAGCGACTCGTAGTCCAGGGTCACCGCGCGCGCCTCGTCGGCGGTTAGAATGGGCGCTGAGGAACCGCCGGGAATGACCGCCTTGAGCTTCTTGCCGTCCTTGACCCCGCCCGTCGCCTTCTCGATGAAATCCCACAGGTTCACGCCGAACTCGGTCTCGTAGACGCCGGGGCGCTCCACCATGCCGCTGATGGAGAAGAGCATCGTGCCCGTGCTCTTTCCCGTGCCCAGCGCCGCGTAGGCGTCGCCGCCGTTGTTCATGATCCAGGGCAGCGCGGCCAGCGTCTCCACGTTGTTCACCACCGTGGGGCAGCCGAAGACGCCGACCACGGCCGGGAACGGCGGCTTGGGGCGTGGCTGGCCCTTCTTGCCCTCGAGCGATTCGATCAGGCCCGTCTCCTCGCCGCAGATGTACGCGCCCGCGCCCTTGTGCACGACCACGTCGATGTCCCTGCCCGTACCGCGGACGTTCTTGCCCAGCAACCCCGCCGCGTAGGCCTCGTCGACCGCGCCCTGGAAGCGCGCGATGGGGTGGTCGTACTCGCCGCGCACGTACACGTAGGCGGTCCCAATGCCCACCGCGTAGCAGCAGATGATGATCCCCTCGATGAGCGCGTGGGGGTCGTGCTCGAGGATGAGTCGGTCCTTGAAAGTGCCCGGCTCGCCCTCGTCCGCGTTGACGCAGAGGTACTTGGGCTTGTCCGTGCTCTTGGGCACGAAGCTCCACTTCATGCCGGCGGGGAAGCCCGCGCCCCCGCGGCCGCGCAGCCCCGACCGCTTCACCTCTTCGATGACTTCCTCCGGCTTCATGGCGAAGAGCTTGTCCAGCGAGCGGTAGCCGCCGTCGCGCTCGTAGCCGGCGCGGGTGTACGCGTCCGGGACGTCGAAGCGTTCTCCGATCAGTTTCTTGCCGACGGCTTCGTAACGCATGGCCTAGTCGTGATCCTCCGCCGCGGGGTCGCGTTCCTCGCGGCAAGCGCGGATGACCCGCGCGAGCTTCTCGCGCGTGAGATTCTCATAGTAGCGGTTGCCCATTCGCATCATGGGCGCGGTGCCGCACGAACCCAGGCACTCCACCGTCTCGAAGCTGAACAGGCCGTCCTCGCTCTTCTCGCCCGGACCGATGCCGGTCTCTTCCGTGATCTGGGCCTGCAGGTCCTCGCAGCCCCGCATCGTGCAGGTGAGCGTGTGGCAGAGCTGGATGTGGTGTCGGCCGGGCGGCGAGGTGAGAAACATCGTGTAGAACTCGACCACGGCGTACACGGCCACCGGCGCCTGTTCCAGGCGGCGCGCCACGTAGTCCATGGCGTCGGTGCTCACCCACCCCTGCTGTTCAATCACCAGCCAGAGCGCGGGCAACACCACGGCCTGTTTGGTGGGATACTTCCCCACCAGCGCCTGGAACTTGGCTTCGTTCTCCGCGTTGAACGCGAACGTCGATTTCTGCGCGGCGGCGGTTTCCATCTTTCCGTCGTCTAGCGGTCCAGCTCTCCGGCGATGATGTTGAGGCCGCCGAGGATGGCGACGATGTCAGCCACCATCGCGCCCTCGATGAGATACTTGAGTGTGTTCATGAGGTAGAAGCACGGCGGGCGCACCTTGATCCGATACGGCCGCCCGCCGCCGTCGGAGATGATGTAGAAGCCCAGCTCGCCGTTGGGCGTCTCCGTGGCGTCGTAGACGCGCCCCGCCGGCGGACAGATTCCCTCGATGATCAGCTTGAAGTGGTTGATCAGCGCTTCCATCGAGGTGTGCACCTTGTCCTTGGGCGGCAGCACCACGCGCTTGTCATCCACGTTGATCGGCCCCCCGGGGAGGCGGTCGATGGCCTGCTCGACGATGCGCAGGCTCTCCTCCATCTCGGCGACGCGCACCATGGCGCGATCATAGACGTCGCCGTTGGAGCCCACGGGGACGTCGAAGTCGAACTCATTATAGTGGTAGTACGGGCGCACCTTGCGCAGGTCGAGGTCGCTGCCGCTGGCGCGCAGGCACGGTCCCGTCCAACCGTAGCTGATGGCGTCTTCATGGCTGATGACGCCGACCCCCATGGTGCGATCCTGGAAGATGCGGTTCTTCGCCACCAGGCCGCGCACGTCCTTGATCGCCTTGGGAATCTCCTTGAGCGTGGCCTTCACCTGTTCGCGCCAGCCGTCGGGGAGGTCCCAGGCCAGCCCGCCGACGCGCGTGTAGCTGTAGGTGAGCCGCGCGCCGGTGAGCGACTCCAGGACGTCGTTCAGCCGTTCGCGCGCGTTGAAGAAATACCAGAAGTTCGTCAGCGCGCCGATGTCCACGATGTTGGCGCCCACGCAGATCATGTGATCCATGATGCGCTGGATCTCCATGACGATGACGCGGATGTACTGCGTGCGCTCCGGCACCTCGATGCCCAGCATGCGCTCGACGGCCTTGCAGTAGGCGACGTTGTTGGTGAGCCCGCTGCAGTAGTTGAGCCGATCCGTGTAGGGGATGACCTGCGTGTAGTCCTTGATCTCGACGATCTTCTCGAAGCCGCGGTGCAGGTAACCCACGTCCACGCCGGCCCGTATGATCCGCTCCCCCTCGAGGTGGCAGTAGACGCGGAAGGTGCCGTGCGTGGCCGGGTGCGTCGGGCCGATGTTGACGAGCATCGGCTCCGTGTCGAGGTCGGCCAGGTCCAGTCCCTCGTCGAAGTCGTCGCGGGCGAAGTCGACGTCGCTGTCGAAGTCCGCGGCCGTGTACGGCCGCTTCGCCTCTCCCGGGCGGGGCAGCGCGTCCTCGATGCGTATGCTTTCCTTCTCGGCCAACGTCTTCTCGCGCCTAATCGGGCGCACCCCCCTGCCGCTCTTCCAGATCTTCGGTCATGTCCGACGTGGTCGTGCACCACTGCCCGCCCATGACCGGGTAATCCCTGCGCAGCGGATGCCCCTGGAACTCGTGGTGCGTCAACAGACGCTTCAAGCACGGGTGCCCCACGAAGTTGAACCCGAACATCTCGTAGGCCTCGCGCTCGGCCCAGTTGGCTGACTGCCACAGGTCGGTGGCCGTGGGCACGTCCATGTCGCCCTCGGGCACGGGTACGCGCACGCGCACGCGCACGTCGTTCGCCACGGAGTAGAGCATGTATTCCAGCTCGAAACGCTCGCGGGACTCGGGGAGATCCATGCAGTCGACGCCGGCGATGTCGAGGAGGAGGTCGCACTTGCGCGCCTCGCGCAGGTGGGCGAGGATGTGGTGCGCGGCCGACTTCTCCACCACCAGCGCCAGGTCGTCGTAGGAACGGTCCACGTCGAGGACGGCGGCGCCGAAGGCGCTCTTCACCTCATCGACGATCGCGTCGTGCTTCGCCGTCTCGGGGTTTGCCAATGCGGGAGCGCTCCTGGAGTCCGGCGCCGCGGCGGGCGCCGAAAGAAACCCTATCCCTGCCCG
>JAOTVO010000078.1 GCA_029863355.1 Candidatus Krumholzibacteriia bacterium | reverse complement strand
GGTCTGCGCGTGCTCTCCACGGTGTCGCTAACCGTGTTCAGCCTGGTGGTCCTGCTGGTACTGCTCTCGCTCGCCAACCCGGACTTGGCGGGGCGCGCCGTCCGTTCCGCGGCGCGGCGCACGCCCTGGCTAGGCCGCCGCCTGGAGGCGAGCGGCACGCTCGACCGCGTCCTCGACCTGGCCCATCGTTACCACGACTTGATGACGGGCTTCCTCCTGCGCGAGAAGCTCGTGGTGGCGGGCGGGATCCTGCTCAGCGTCGTGATCTACTTCAACAAATTCGCTATCGCCTACGTGGTGCTGCGCGGCCTGGGCATCGACGCCCCTTTCTGGGACGTCATCTATATGCAGGTGGTGCTCATGCTCATCTTCTATTTCTCGCCCACGCCGGGCGCGTCGGGTCTGGCGGAGGTGAGCACCGCGGCGGTGATGGGAAGCCTGGTGCCCCTGACCTACCAGAGCGCGTTCATCGTGCTCTGGCGTTTTTTCACGCTGGTGGCGGGGATGATCGTGGGCGCGGCCGTGTTGCTGCGCTACCTGTCGCGCGAATGAGGCGCCGTCATCGCGCCAGTTCCAGGAACCGCACCGCCATTTTCGGACCCGCCGCCTCGTCCTCGTGCTTGAAGAAGACGTACGCCTCTTTCCACCCCTGTTGGCCGATCCAGTCGATCCAGCGGCGCATGTCTTGGTCGGTGTACCCGGGGCGGCGCAGTCGCAGGTAGCCCCAATCCGCGGTGCTCACCAGCGGCACTTCCAGCGCGTCGTCGGCGTCGGCCAGGCAGAGCGGTAAGTCGCGCCGGCGCAGCGCGTCGTAGACGTCGTCGTCGAACCAGGTGGCGTGGCGAAACTCGAAGGCGGCGCGGGTGCCCTCGGGCAGCGTCTCCAGGAAGGCATCGAGCCGCTCGAGGTCCTTCTTCATGTTGGGCGGGAGCTGAAAGAGGAGCACGCCGAGCTTGGCCTCCAGCGTCTCCACGGTCTCCAGGAGGTAGCGGGTCTCCTCCTCGGCGTTGTTGAGACGCTTGAAGTGCGTTATGCGCTGCGACGCCTTCAGCACGAAACGGAAGTCCGCCGGCACGCGCTCCGCCCAGGTGGCGAGCATGCTCGCCCGGGGCATGCGGTAGAACGTGTTGTTGATCTCGACGGAGGGAAGCTTGGTCGCGTAGAACGCCAGCATCTGGTCGTTGGGGATCTTCTCGGGGTAGAAGTGCCCCTTCCACTCCTTGTAGCTGTACCCGCTCGTGCCCGCATAGAGCTTCATGTTCGACCTCCGGAACGGCGCACGGCGCCGCATGCTGCTATAATACCACCATGGCGCGGACTTCGCAGCACGTCCAGGTGGGCAAGCGCAAGCTGGAGCTCTCCAATCTTGACAAGGTCCTCTGGCCGGCGGACGGCGTGATCAAGGCCGAGCTGATCCACTACTACCTCGCCATCGCGCCTACCCTCCTCGCCCACGTCAAGGGGCGTCCGCTCTCGCTGGTGCGCTATCCCGACGGCATCGAGGGCGAGCAGTTCTTCCAGAAGAACCTCCCGCGCTGGACGCCCGACTGGGTCGAGCAGGTGGCGATCGGCGACGACAAGAAGCGCATCAACTACGTGGTCGCCACCGAGGAGGCCGCTCTGGTCTGGCTGGCGAACCTGGCCTGCATCGAGCTGCACCAGATGCACTGCCGCGCCGGCGACCGCGACCACCCGGACTACTTCGTCTTCGACATCGATCCACCCGACGGCACCGCGTGGGCGACCATCGCCGACACGGCGCTGGGGCTGCGCGAGGTCTTGGAGGCGCAGGGCTACCACGCGTTCGTCAAGACCACCGGCCGCAAGGGCCTGCACGTGGTCGCACCCATCGAGCCCAAGTGGACCTTCGACGAAGTCTTCGCGGCGGCCAAGGACGTGGCCGAGCCCTTCGTGCGCGCGCACGCGGATACGTGCACGCTCAAGATCCACAAGGAGGCGCGCGGTGGCAAGATCCTCATCGACATCTACCGCAACCGCCCCTCGCAGACGATCGTCTCGCCCTACAGCGCGCGCGGCCTCCCCGGTGCGACGGTGTCGATGCCGCTGCGCTGGGACGAGCTGCACGCGATCGGCGGCGTGCGCGACTTCCACGTGCGCAACGTCCCCGACATCGTGCGCACCGAGGGCGACCGCTGGGAGGCGATCGGCGCCTACGCCGCCGCGCTGCACACGCACCGCAGCGCCGAGCGCCCGCGCAAGGCGCCGCCCCGGTCGGCCAAGTACAAGGCGCCGGAGCAGCTCGCTGCCTACGCGACCAAGCGCGCCTTCGCGAGCACGCCCGAGCCCGGGCCGGGCGCGCTCTCCGAGGGCGCGTCGCGCTTCGTGGTGCACCGGCACCACGCCTCGCGCCTCCACTACGACCTGCGCCTGGAGCGCGGCGGTGCTCTCACGTCGTGGGCCGTGCCCAAGGGACTCCCGCCGCGGCCGGGCATCAAGCGTCTCGCCGTGCAGACCGAGGACCACCCCATCGAGTACCTCGACTTCGAAGGGACGATTCCCAAGGGCGAGTACGGCGGGGGTGACATGTGGGTCTACGCCCGCGGCCGCTACGTCATTACCAAGGAGAAGAAGGACGGATCGTTCTACTTCCGCCTGCACGCCGAGGGCCTCTCCGGCGAGTACCGCGTCTTTCCCACGCGCGGCAAGGAGTGGCTGCTGGAGCGCGTGGACGCGCCGCAGGTGGACTGGCTCGCGGAGAACGTCGAGTACATGCTCGCCCAGCTCGAGCCCCGCGTACCCCTCGGCGACGAGTGGATCTACGAAGTCAAGTGGGACGGCATCCGCGCCATGGTCTCGCTGGACGAGGGCCAGGTGCGCATCCGCAGCCGCAACCACAACGACATCACGGCGGCGTTCCCCGAGCTCTGTGTTCTCGAGGAAGCGTTTCGCGCCACCTGTGGCCTCTTCGACTGCGAGATCGTCTGCCTCGACGACGCAGGAAGGCCCGTGTTCAAGAACGTCATCGACCGCATGCGCCAGCGCAGCGAGGGTGCGATCGAGCGCGCGCGGCGCCGGCACCCCGCCGTCTGCTACGTCTTCGACTGCCTCTACCTCGACGGACGCCCCCTGGTGGGCGAGCCGCTCGCGCGGCGGCGCGAGTGGATGGCGGACGCGATCAAGAAGGGCGGCGCCTACCGCGTGAGCGAGACGGTGGAAGACGGCCGCGCGCTCTTCGCGGCGGCGGGCGAGATGGGTCTCGAAGGGATCATGGCCAAGCGCCGCGATTCCACCTACCAGACCGGGCGGCGCAACGCGTCGTGGCTCAAGATCAAGACGCGCAACAGCATCGATTGCGTGATCGTCGGCTACACGCGCGGCCAGGGCGACCGAGCGTCCACCTTCGGCGCGCTGCAGATCGCCGAGCACGGCGAGGACGGCAGCCTCCGCTACCTGGGCAAGGTCGGCACCGGCTTCGACGCACGCGCGCTCGAGGCCGTACACGCGGAGCTGCACGCGCTCCCCGAGATCGACCGCCCTATCGAAGAGAAGCCGCTCGACGAACGCAAGACCGTGTGGGTGGAGCCGCGCCTGTGGTGCGAGGTCCAGTACACCTCGATCACGCCCAACGGCACCCTGCGCGAGCCCGTCTTCCTGCGCATGCGCCCGGACCTCTAGACTTGCTGCCGTGCGCGCCGCCTCACGGCGCGGTGGCGTGTGCCCAGTACGCCTTCTCTCCGGGTTTGCCGAGGAGCGCGGACTGGACCACGCGGCGCGTGCGTTTGTCGATCCAGCGCGTCATGCGGTAGCCCGGGGGGCCGAGCGGGCCCGCGTCGATCTTCCAGCAATCCACCGGGGCGCCGCCCACTTGGACGGATTCCGAGGCCACCACCTCGATCCGCCGCCACAGAAACGCGTCCTGCCACTGCGAGTAGTACGGGATCACCGCCACGTACCCCTCGGCGAGCGGCAAGAGGCCCATGAGCCACGGGATCTGCCCCTCCACCGGAAAGACCGGGTGTTCGAGGCGCGCGTCGATGAGTCGCGCGGGCGCGTTGGGGAGCACCGCCCAGCCGGTAACGTGCAGACCGCTCACCGTGACCGACGCCGAGTCGCGCGCGGCGCGCACGGAGTGGTGCAGAAGCGCGAGGTCGTCGCGCCGCAAAACGAGCACGGTTTGCGTCGTATCGCCCTCCGTCTCGTGAGCGACGCGAAGCACGACGACGTCATTGTCTCCGGCGCGCGCGGGCACGATCGTCTGCCGCGTGCGGCTCCGCAGCGTGCGCACGCCGTCCTCCTCGACGAAGTTCTCAACCACGACGCTCCCGAGGGTCAAGAGCTTCGCGTTCACCGCTGGGCTCCCCACGCGGATGGTGTCGGTGGGTGTCTGGGCGTGAGTCGGTGGTGACGAGGAGAGAACCAGCACGCACAGTCCGACTCCTGCCAGGGGGTTCATGCGGGCCTCCCTTTGAAAAGAGATTCCGGGGCGTCAATCATCGTCTTCCGTGCGGTCAGCCGCACCCGGTTGCATCGTGTTGTCTACCTGGCCGCTCGACTCCACGTAGACCTGCGCGGCGCCGTGCTGGTAGACGAGTTTGCCGCCGAGGTCGCCCACGCGGACCACCATGGCCAGGAGCACGACGGACAGCAGGAGCGTGAGTGAGCGCCCCACCATGCCCCACCCGCCGGCGACGAGGCCGAGCGCGGACAGCGCGAGTACGACGAGCGAACCGACGGCGAAGTACTCGGCTGCCTCCTCGTGAGCCTCCACGTGCTGCTCGGCCACCACCTGCTCGACGCGATCCGCCTGCTTGGATCCGGTCCACACGGCGACCCACGCGCTCACGGCGAGGAACGCGCAGAGCGATACGACGACGCCCCAGGCGCGCGGTTTTGCGCGATTGCCGCGCATCGGCCCCAGCACGATCAGCGCGATCAGGGGCAGGAACGTGGCCAGCACGATGGGAAAATGGACGACGGCGGGATGGAGCGGATTCGGTATCATGGACGTTTCCTCCTTGGCCGGTCGCAACGTCCGGCCCGACCCGCCGGAGGATACAATGGCGCGACCGGACGCGACTACTTCCGTTGTGTCTGCGCAAAAGGAACGTGCATGCTGCCGCGCCTCGCCGCGCTCGCCGCGGTCACGCTCTGGGGAGTCTCCTTCGTCGCCACCAAGGCGGCGCTGGCGGAGCTCTCGCCCCTGGCCGTGATCGTGGGGCGCTTCGCCCTCGGCGGTGCGTTTCTCACGGCGATGCTCATTGCACGCGGCAAGCCGGTGGTGCCGCCCAAGGGCGAGTTGTGGCCGCTCGCCGTCATGGCCTTCGTCGGCGTGTTCGTGCACCAGCTGCTGCAGACCTACGGCCTCACCCTCACCACTGCGACGCGCGCGGGCTGGCTCATCGGTCTCATCCCGGTGTGGACGGCGATCATCGCCGCGCTCTTCCTGCGCGAGCGCTTCGGACCGATGGCGCTCGTGGGGCTCGCGCTGGGGTTCGCCGGCGCCGCGTTGGTCACCACGGGCGGGCAGGCGGACCGGCGGCTGCTCGCGCTGCCCACCACGCGGGGCGATCTCCTCGTGGTCGCGAGCACGCTCAACTGGGCGATCTACACCACCATCGGCAACCGCACCATCCGCCGCATCGGCAGCACGCGCGCCAGCGCCGCCGTGATCTTTCTGGGGTTGGTGATGCTGCTGCCGTTCAGCTTCACGGAGGCCGTCTGGCGCGAGTACCGGCACCTCTCGGCCGCCGGGTGGGGTGCCGTGCTCTTTCTGGGTATCGGGTGCTCTGCGCTGGGCTACCTATTGTGGTACGCGGCGCTCGAGCGTCTGAGCGCGGCGCGCGTGGCCGCCTTCTCCTACCTGGAACCGCTGGTCACGATGGTCGCGGCGGCGGCGCTGTTGGGCGAGACCGCCAAGGCGACGACGGTCGCCGGCGGCGTGATCGTGCTGGTTGGTGTGTACCTGACGCAGCGCAGAAAGTGACCGGGGCGGCGCTCGCGCCGGCGCTACTTCTTCATTAGAGACTTGAGCACCTGCTTGGTCGCGAGCGCGAGCGCCTTGCGGGCGACGGCGTTCACGCGGTAGCGGTCCTGGGAGAGGAACACCTCGGTCTGGCGCGCCACGTGGTTCACGAACGCGTCCTTCACGCTCGGCGCCACGTCCGCCATCGTGGCCGAGGTGAAGTCGGGCCACGCGGGATCGTTCTCATAGGTGACACCCGCCTCGCGCGCATACGGTGCGACGCCGAGAATCTCCGGCAGGCGCTCGTGGGTGTTGCGGCGACCCAGGCGGTAGTCGTGCTCGCGCCAGCGCCGGTCGAAGAAGCCGAGAAATCCCATCCACTCGTCTCCCGCCGTCCGCTCCTTCTCCGCCGCGATCGCGTGCAGGTCGATGGTGCTCTTGCGCCCCATCGCGCCGGCGCTGTTGATGTGGTAGACGAGCATCTTGAACAGCTCGCGCTTCTTGTGCTGCAAATCGGGCGCGGAGGCGGCGCCGATGGTGGCCAGCTCCGCGGCGTGCCGCGCTTCGAGGTTGGCCAGGCCGTCTTCGAGGCGCTTCTCCACCCGATCCGGGGACGGCGTCTCCCCGCGCACGGTGAGTTTGTGCGCCACGATCGCGCGCGCTCGCTCGCGCAGCGTGTTCGTCCGCGGCTCCAGCTCGCCCTCGGGGATCGTATTGACGATCCGCGCCATCTCGGCCACCAGGTCGTCGCGCCACTTCGCCTGCGCGTTGATGCGCTCCGAGCGCAGCCAGTCGCGCGCCTGCGACTGCGACCACACGTTCAGCGGAATGCGCTTGACCAGCTCGAAGAAGTGCGGCTGGCGGTGGTAGCGCTCGTCGCGCTTGCTGCGGTTCAGGTTGGGGTCGATGAGGATGAAGGTGCGGTCGCTTCGGGTCACGCCGCCGTCGATGTCGCGCGCGTGCCGGATCGCCTCGCCCACCGGCTCGTTGTTGTACATGCCGCCGTCGGTAAAGAGGTACTCGCCCGGCAGCCGGTTGGCGGGCGGCGGCAGAGCGTCCCGGTAATCGGCCGCCGTGCGCGGCAGCGCGAAGGGCGGGAACGCGAAGGGGAAGGTGCCGCTCGCGATCGCCGCGTCGACGACACGCGACCAGTACACCGCGTTGTAGGTGCGCTCCGGCCGGCTCGCCGAGAAGGTGAACTGCGCGTACTCGGCGAAGAACGTAGAAACGAAGCGGCCCGACTCCTCCGCCGATGTGGGCGCGTAGTCGAAGCCCCAGTCCACGCCCACCAGGTTGGCCAGCGAGAAGGCCAGGACCAGACTTTCCTGCTCTGCGTTGAGCGCGTGCACGCGCGCGTGGGCGGCGTCGTAGGGAACGCGGCCGGCCCCGAAGTGCCGCTCCTTCAACGTCTTTTGGACCTGATTGGTGAGGATGGAGTTGTTCGGTGGCGCCTGGAGGAAATCGCGGATGCCGGCGGAGACGACCCACGTATCGTACAGCGCCCCGCTCATCCGTTTGCGGTCGTGCAGGATCGCGCGCCCCACCAGCGCACCCGTGATGCTCCCCGCCGACCCGCCCGTGATGACGTCTACGTCGAAGCGCTCACCGCGCTCGCGCCGCACCGTGTCCAGCGCGTGCAAGAGCTCCGCCAGCACGCCCGCCTCGAACGCGCCGAGCGACGTGCCCCCCGCTATAATGAGCGCAATCTTCCGCGGTGACGACAAGAGCGACTCGCCCCCTGAGCAAGCTCATGGCCTGCCGCGGACAGTATATGGGCGCGCGCCCGGTCCGGTCCAGTCCGCCGGACGGGTCGATGGCGCGGGCCTCGCGACGCGTTTCGCTGCGCTCCTTCTTCGCGTCAGTCCGCGTAGAGCGCCTTGATCCGCCCCCACGTGGATGCGTCCAGCGGGATCGGGTAATCCACTTCCAGGACGAGAGTGATGCTACCCGTGGCCCCGAGCGGCGGATCCCCGACCGGGGTGCAGCTCGCGGGGAACGCGGAAGGTGCGAAGGTATACTCGACCGCGATGACGTCGCCCGGGTCGAGTCCCGTGAAGCCGCCCGGTGAGAGCGCGACCGTGACGTCGAAGGTGCCCGTTTCGCTCAGGGTGGCAAGGCCGCTCCAGTAGTCCGCCTCGAGCGGCTTGCGTACCGAGACACCGATGTCCAGCGTCCACACCGCCGGGGTCGGCGGTTGTCCGCACTCGAGCACCCCGAGCTGACTCACGAGACCCGTGATGTTGAGCGACACGGCGGTCACCACCGCCACGTCCCCCGTGTACACCACCCACGTCGTCTCCGGGGGCGCGCCGCTCAACCCGACCAGCTCGGGAAGCGCGTACTCCAGAACATTGGCTCGCGCGTGACCGCCGGTAAGCGCCACAACGATCGCCAGTACCGGCAGCAATGGCTTCATGACGACCTCCTTGCAAGCAGGTCGTGGGCCCCATCCCATAGCGGTTGCGAGCTTGATTATACCACACCGGAAGGTCCCTTGGCGACCCCTCTGCGGCACCGCTGCCCGGCGCGGCCTACGGCGTATACCGTCAACCGACCCGGGCTATTCCCCGATGCCGTCGCGCAGCGCGTCCAGATACTCGGCCTGCTCGTCGAGGTGGCGTTTGAGGCTGTCGGCTCCGGGCGCGCTCCGCGCGCGTTCGCGCCAGAAGCCGTCGAGCGCGGTGATGATGCGCTCCTTCTCGAACTCGCTCGCGCTGTGCTCGCGTTTGTACTCCAGGTAGGCGACGATCGCGCCCACCTCCTCGCGGGCGAAGATAGAGAGCCGGTAACGCGCGTAGTCGAAGAAGGTCATGGCCCCGAAGCGCCGCGGGTTGATGAAGGCAGACTTACCCGTACGAACGACGAACACGCGCCGCTTGGTCGGGATCTCGACGATCTCGTCGTGGAAACCGCTCGTGAGATGGAAAACCGTGTCGGCCACGTGCAGCGCCCCGCGCGCGTCCGCCGTCATGTACGCCGGCAGGAAGAAGTGGAAGCCCGCTTCCGAGAAGAAGCTCAGCGCATCCGGATGATCGTCGAGGAACTCGGCCTCGACAGCGGTCCAGTCGGCCAGGCCGCGAAACGCAGCCACCTCGTCCTCCGGCTCGCGCCCGTCGAAGGCGCCAAGCAGGAAGTCGTCGCCCGGGTACGCGTTCGCGTCGAACGCGCGGTGGATGACGTCGATCACTGCTTCCTTCGTCGTCATGGGTGGCACCGACCTTCCTGCTGGAGTTCTACGGACGACTATATCCGTAACGCCCCGGCCGCTCCAGCGCATTTCGAGCGCGCCGAGACCTTGCCACGGACCGGCGCCAATCCCTATACTATTTGTCGTCAACCGCTTCCGTCGCCCTTGACAGCCGGGTGGGCGGCGGGGATGCTTGCGGTTGGCAAAGCGATTGCTTGGTGCGGTCGGGGGGCCGCGATCCGCGCACGCAACGCGAGCGACCGAACCCGAGACAGGAGCCGACGACCATGCCGCAGTTACGATCGATCTGGAAAGGACACATCCGTTTCTCCCTGGTCACCATTCCGGTGCGGATCTACAACGCCGTCGATACGGCGCAGTCGATCAGCTTCAACCAGATCCACCGGGATTGCAACGGACGGGTGGGCTACGACAAGCGCTGCAAGAAGTGCAGCGAGATGGTGAAGAACGACGACCTGGTCAAGGGCTACGAATATGAGAAGGACCAGTACGTCATCTTTGCGAAGGACGACCTGGAGAAGCTCAAGCTCAAGAGCACCAAGGTGATCGACATCGAAGGCTTCGTCGATGCCTCGGAGATCCACCCCACGCTCTTCGACGCGCCGTACTACGCCGGGCCCGACGGCGACGTAGCGGTGAAGACCTACGGCCTCCTGGCCGCGGCCCTGCGCGACAGCGGCAAGATGGGTGTGGGCAAGGTGGTGCTGCGCGACCGCGAGGACGTGGTCATGATCGCGCCCCACGAAGCGGGCATCGTCCTCTACAAGATGCGCTACCCCAAGGAAGTCCGCGCCATCGATGACGTGCCCATGGTGGAGGGCGCGAAGCCGAACAAGGAAGAGCTCAAACTGGCCAAGAGCCTGATCGACTCGATGGCCACGTCGCTGGACAAGATGACGCTGGAGAACAAGTACGGAGACGCTGTTCGTGAGATGGTGCAGGCGAAGGTCGAA
>JAOTVO010000405.1 GCA_029863355.1 Candidatus Krumholzibacteriia bacterium | reverse complement strand
CCGCGCCGCGCAGCGGGTCGGCGTGTTCGCGGAGCACGACGAGGGCGGCGAGCGCCAGCCACAGACCGGCGACGACGAGGCGCGACGCGGCGGGCGCTGTCGCGCCCGCCGTCGCAAGCACCACGGAGGCGACCTCGTGCAGCGAGTCGTTGTAGCTCAGCTCGCCGCCGAAGCGGAGCAGCGAGGCGGAGATGTCCGTCCCCGCGCCGCGGAACGGCAGCCAGGCGGCGAGCCCGATCGCGGCGGCGAAGAGCCAGCGCTGCGGCGGCACGGAGCGCAGGTAGGCCGGCACGACCGCGACGGCGAGCCCCTTCGCCAGAGCGGCCGCGCCGAGGAGGGCGGCGCCCGTGCGGGTGCGCGACAGCTCGAGCGCGGCGAGCGCCGCCGTCAGCGCGGCGACCGTCAAGGCGTCGAGGTGGCCCTCGACGGCGAAGGCGAGGATCGGCAGCGGATTCCACCAGTAGATGAGGGCTCGCGAGGCGGGGAGCGACCGGGCGCGCAGCAAGAAGAAGAGGGCGATGAGCGCGAGCGCCTCCGCCACGAGGTACGAGAGCTTCAGCGCGAGCACGCCGCGGCCGACCAGGCGATTCCAGAGCTGCGCCCCCGGCGGGTAGATGGCGGTCCACGAGGGGTGGTTGACGCGCGGGTGGTCCGGGTCGTCCGCGGCGAGGGCGGCCAGCTCCGGCGCGTCCGGTGCGAGCGCGTACGGGTCGAGCCCCGCGCGCTGCACCTTCGCCTCCCACAGGTAGCGGTGGATGTCGTCGGACGGCGCGCCCGGCAGGGCGATAACGCGCGCGAGCGCGCCGACGGCCACGACCGCGATCAGCAGCCTCCGCTCGCTCGCTCCGGCGCGCAGCACGATCCACGCGGCCCAGGCGTACGCGCCGAAGGCCAGCGCGTAGAGCGAGACGAAGGCGACGGGCCGCTCTTGCAGCGGGCCGGACAGCATGATGCCGAGCCACGCGAGCAGGAGCAGCGCGGCGGGGGCCAGCAGCCGGCGCAGCGTGAGGCTCATCCGGTGCGTCCCGTCTCGCGCGGCCGAGCGTCGTGCGCCGGCGCGTTTCCTGCGCGCGGCTCGCGCCACGAGGCGAGGCGCTCGGGAGACGCGCCGAGGCGTTCCATCACGGACATCGCGAGGTGCCGCGCGGTCGTCCTGATGACGCCGTCGCGCCGCCAGCGCCGGGGGGAGGTCGGCAGGCGCGCCGGCAAGAGCGCCAGGCGCCCCCTCTTCTTGATGGCGCGCACGAGGCGCACGTCCTCGAAGGCGGGAATCTCCTGGAACCCGCCCACACCCTCGAAGACGGAGCGCCGGACGAACAGCCCCTGGTCTCCGTAGGGCAGCCGGAACAGCAGGCAGCGCAGGCGCACGCCGAGCTCGAGGACGCGCAGGGCGAAGCCAGGCCCGTCGAGGGCGAAGCCGAATGCGCCACCCGCGACGCGCGGGTCGGCCAGCGCGCGGCGAATCGCGTCGGGCGCGCCGCAGGGCGGGCGGCAGTCCGCGTGCAGGAACCACAGCGCCTCGCCGCGCGATGCCTTCGCGCCGGCGTTCATCTGGCCGGCCCGTCCTGCGGGCGCGCTGACGACGAGGGCGCGCTCGAACGACGCGGCGATGCGAAGCGTGCCGTCCGTGCTGCCGCCGTCGGCGACGATGACCTGGAGCCGCTCGTCCGTGCAGTCGAGCGCGGAGAGACAGCGCGGCAGCGCGTCCGCTTCGTTCAGGGTCGGCACGACGACGCTGATGGCAAAGTCCTTGGACCGAGGGTGGGCGTGCGCGCGTCGCAGGGCGTGGCGGAACACGGTGAACAGGATCTTCGCGCCGGCCGCGATGGTGCCGCTCACGGTCCCGGAGATCTTCGAGCGCCCGACGCGCCGCCGGTAGTCGACGGGCACCTCCAGGACGGACAGGCCGCGGCGGGCGGCCGCGAGCTGCATCTCGACGGTCCAGCCGTAGCCGCGGTCGCTCATGCAGAGCGAGTCGAGCGCGTCGCGCGTGATGGCGCGGAACGGGCCGAGGTCGGTGTAGCGCGCGCCGAACAGCCAGCGCATCAGCGTGACGGCGACGAGGTTGCCGATCCGGGCCTGCGGCGGCATCGCGCCGCGCTCGCGGCGGCCGAGCGCCCGCGAGCCGATCACCATGTCCGCACGCTGCTCACGGATCGGCGCGAGGAGCCGCTCGATCTGCTCGGCGTGGTCGCTGTGGTCGCCGTCCATGAAGACGAGGATGTCGGCGTCACGCGCGGCGGCGATCCCGGCGAGGCAGGCCGCGCCGTAG
>JAOTVO010000077.1 GCA_029863355.1 Candidatus Krumholzibacteriia bacterium | reverse complement strand
ACATCACGTTCCGCGCCGCCTACGCGATGGTCACCGCCCTGGTCATTAGTTTCCTGCTGGCCCCGGCCATCATCCGGGCCTTGCGCAACCGGGAGATGTTCCAGCTCATCCGCGAGGAGGGACCCAAGACGCACCACGCCAAGTCGGGCACGCCGACCATGGGCGGTCTCATCATTCTGGCCGCCGTCGTGGTGCCCTCGCTGCTCTGGTGCAACCTCTCCAACCCTTACGTGCAGATCGTGCTCGCCACGACGGTGTGGATGGGCGGGATCGGTTTCCTCGACGACTACCTGCGGGTGGTCAAACGGCGGCCCAAGGGGCTGGTCGGACGCTACAAGCTCGTCGGACAAATGGCCTTCGGCCTCGGTCTGGGGGCCCTGCTCTACTTTCGTCCCCTCGTCCCCGACGCGTCCACGCTGACCAGCATTCCTTTCCTCAAGGGTCTCTTCATCAATCTCGGGATCTTCTACATCGCGCTGGTCGCGCTGGTGCTCACGGGAACGAGCAACGCCGTCAACCTCAGCGACGGTGTCGACGGGCTGGCCATCGGGCTCTCGGCGTTCTGCTTCTTCGCATTCGCGGGGCTGGCGTACCTCAGCGGCCACCGCGTGTTCTCCGACTACCTCAACATCATGTACCTGGAGGGAAGCGGGGAGCTCTCCGTCTACTGCTTGTCCGTGGTGGGGGCGTCGCTGGGATTCCTCTGGTACAACGCGCATCCCGCGCAGGTGTTCATGGGCGATACGGGATCGCTCTCGCTGGGCGGGGCGCTGGGCGTGATCGCCGTTCTGCTCAAGCGGGAGCTGCTGCTCGTGGTGATCGGCGGTCTCTTCGTGGCGGAAGCGCTGAGCGTGATGATTCAGGTCGCGTCGTTCAAGTTGAGAGGCAAGCGCGTGTTCCGGATGTCCCCGCTCCACCACCATTTCGAGCTGGGCGGTTGGCACGAGAACAAGGTCGTGGTGCGCTTCTGGATCGTGGCGGCGCTGCTGGCGCTGCTCAGTCTGAGCACGCTGAAGTTGCAGTAACGAAGGCAATGGGATACTCGCCATCGCATCGGTTCTTCATCCTGGGCGCGGCGCGTAGCGGACGCGCGGCGGCCGGACTGCTGGCTGAGAGCGGGCACGACGTGACGGTGTACGACGACGACAGCGGGGCGCTGCGGGCCTTCGCCGAGAGCGACGAATACCGCGCGCGCGCCGGCCGCATCGCGCTGGCCGCGACCGACGACGCGGAGCGGCTGGTGGCGTCCGCCGACTGGTTGGTATTGAGCCCCGGCGTCCCGTTCGGACACCGGCTCGTCGCGTCGGCGCGCCGAGCGAGCGTGCCCGTGACCGGCGAGATCGAGGTGGCGTTTCGCCATTGCAACGCGCGCATCGTGGGGGTGACGGGCACCAACGGCAAGTCGACGGTCGTGCGACTCGTCGGCGACATCCTCGCCGCGGCGGGCGTGGAGGCCGTGGTGGCGGGAAACATCGGCACCCCCTTCTCCGAGGTGGTGCGCCGCGGAGCCCCGCCCGTCGTCGTTCTCGAGCTGAGCAGCTTTCAACTCGACACCATCGACACCTTCCACGCCCACGTCGCCGTGCTGCTCAACGTCACGCCCGACCACCTGGACCGCTACGGGCGATCCTTCGCCACCTACGCCGCCTCCAAGGCGCGGATTCTCAACGGCGCAGGCACGGACACGCTCTACGTCTACAACGACGAGGACCGCACCGCCCGCGCGCTCGCGGGAACGCACCCGGGGCCGGTGGCGGCGTTCAGCTCCGCGCGCTCGCTCGAAGAAGGCGTCTTTTTCGAGGGCGGAGAGATCGTGCGCGCGTGGCGCGGTCGCCGGGAAGCGGTGATCGATCGCCAGGCGTTCACCCCCATCGGTCTGCACAACCTGGAAAACGCGATGGCGGCGGTGGCGGCGGTGCTGGCGTTCGACGTCGATCTCGAAGCCACGCGCCGCGCGCTGCGCGGGTATCACCCGCTGCCGCACCGCATGGAGTTGGTGCGCGTGCTGGGCGGCGTGGCCTATGTCGACGACTCCAAGGCGACCAACGTGGACGCCACGGCCAAGAGCGTGCAGAGCGTGGAGGGTCCGGTGATCGTGATTCTGGGCGGGCGCGACAAGGACGGCGACTTCTCCGTGCTCGCTCCGCTGGGCGCGCGCGTGCGCCGTGGGATCCTCATCGGGGAGGCGCGGGAGCCTATTCGACGCGCGCTGGCCGCCGCCTGGGATCTGTCCGAAGCCAGCGACATGGCGGACGCCGTGCGCCAGGCGGCCGACGCCGCCCGTCCGGGCGACACCGTCCTGCTGGCGCCGGCCTGCGCGAGCTTCGATATGTTCCGCGACTACGGGCACCGCGGCGACTCCTTCCGAGCCTGCGTGGAGGCCCTGGCCAACGAGAAGGCGAGGTAGGAGGCATGACGACCGGCAAGGCACGCACACCGGAGCGCGAGCGGAGACGGAGCCTGCGCATCGACTGCGACGTCCGCGTGCTGTTCATCGTGCTCGTGCTCATGGGCATCGGTCTGAGCTTGGTGGCGTCCTCGTCGTCGTTCTTCGCCGGGGACCACTTCGACGACCACTTCGCCCTGATGCGCCGGCACGCGGGGCGCTGTGTGATCGCGCTCGTGGTCCTGGTGCTGGCGTCGCGGATCGACTACCGGATCTACCGCAAGGCTTCGCCCGTGCTGCTGGCGGCGGCCGGGCTACTGCTCGTGGGACTCTTCGCGACGGGCCGCGAAATCCGGGGCGCGACGCGCACCCTGGGCCTCCCCTTCGTCGACGCCGTCCTGCAGCCGGCGGAGGTGGCGCGTCTCGCGCTCGTGTTCTTCCTCGCCTACTGGGTAACGCGGCGAGGGGCGGAAATCGAAGACTTCAAGCGCGGGTTCGTGCCGGCCGCCGTGGCGGTGGCGGCCATCGTAGGACTGATCGCGGCCACACCCAACTACGGGTCGGCGGCGGCGACGTTCGTGACCGCCGTGGTCGTGCTCTTCATCGGCGGTGCACGGCCGCTCCACCTGGCCGGTTTCGTGGCCGCCGTGGTTGCGGTGGCGGCGGCGCGCATCGTCCAGGGGGGATACGCGCTGAGCCGCGTGCTGGCCTTCCTGGACGGCGGGGAATCGAGCGGCGCGGCCAACTGGCAGCGGGATCAGTCGCTGATCGCCCTCGGGTCCGGAGGGTTGTTCGGCGTGGGTCCGGGGGAGAGCGAGCAGAAGCTGAGCTGGTTGCCCGATGCCTACACCGACTTCATCTACTCGGTGCTCGGGGAAGAGATGGGCCTCGTGGGCACACTCGCCGTCAGCGGCTTGTTTCTGTTGCTCGCGCTGCGCGCGCTCAAGATATCGCGCGGCTGCGGCGACGTCTTCGGCGAGATGGTCGCCGCCGGCGTGGGCGTCTCCATCTTCGTCTACGCGGTGCTCAACACGTACGTGGCCGCGGGCATGTTGCCCGTCACGGGGCTGCCGCTGCCGTTCATGAGCTACGGCGGCTCGGCCATGCTGGTCAACGCGCTTGCGATGGGCGTGCTGCTCAACGTCTCCCGCAAGCGCCCCGGCGTGCGCCACGCGGCGGCGTGAAGAGGAATCATGGATGAGCTGAAGGTCATCATCGCCGGCGGGGGAACCGGGGGACACGTCTATCCGGGTCTGGCCATGCGCGACGCGTTACGCGAGCGCTGCGGGAGTGTGGACGCGACCTTCGTGGGGGCGCACGGCGGCGCCGAGGAAGGCATCCTGGCCGCGGAGCGGCTCGTACTGCTGCCCGGCCGGGGTCTGCGCGGCGCGAGCGCCGCAGCGCGCCTCTCCGCTTCCCTGTGGCTGGCGCGCGCGGTGTTGCGGGGGATCGGCGTGGCCCGCGCGCTGCGCCCCGACGTGGTGATCGGAACCGGGGGCTACGCGAGCGCCGCCATGGTGATCGCCGCCATGGCGCTGCGCATTCCAACGGTGCTCCAGGAGCAGAACAGCGTGCCCGGGCTCGTCAACCGGCGACTGGCCCGCTTCGCCGACCTCGTGCTCCTGGCCTTCGCCGGCTCGGAGCGTTACCTCCCGCGCGGGGCGCGCTGGCAGGCGGTGGGCAACCCGCTGCGTGCCATGCCGCGGCCATCGCGCGCGGAAGCGGCGCGCCGGCTCGGCCTAGACCCCGCACTGCCCACGGTGCTGGTGGTCGGCGGCAGCCGCGGCGCGCACGCGCTCAACGTAGCCGCCGTGGACGCGGCGCGACGGATGCTCGTCGCCGGCGACGTCCAGTTCGTGCTGCTCACCGGCCGCGACGACCGCGAGGCGGTGAGCGATGCGCTGCGCGCGGAGGCGGCGCGCGTCAAGGTGATTGCGTACCTCGAGGACATGCACAACGCTTACGCGGCGGCGGACGTGGCCGCGGCTCGGGCGGGCGCATCGTCGCTCTTCGAGCTGGCGGCGTTCGGCGTGCCCACGGTGTTCGTGCCCTACCCGCACGCCGCCGACGCGCACCAGGCGCGCAACGCCGCCGCGCTGGTCGATCGCGGCGCGGCCCTGGTGGTCAGCGACGCGGAGTTGACGGGAGAGCGTCTGGCCACCGAGGTGTCGGCCCTTCTCGCCGACGCGGGCAGGCGCGAGGGCATGCGTCGGGCGCTGGCGCAGTGGGCCCCGACCGACGCGGCGCAGCGCGCGGCGGCGGCCGTGGTCGAAGTGGCAAAAAAAAAAGCCCGCGGGGCGGGAGTCCCGGAGCCGGTCGCGGCCTGAGCGGCTGAGGCGGGCGCGATAGTCATGGTCTACCTGGGCAGAACGAGACGCATCCACTTCGTCGGCATCGGCGGCATCGGCATGAGCGGCATCGCCGAGGTGCTCCTCAATCTGGGCTTCACCGTCACCGGCTCCGACCTCCGTCGCTCGGAGACGACGGATCGCCTGGCGTCGCTCGGCGCGTCCATCGCCTTCACGCACCGCGGCGAGAACGTGGAGGGCGCCGACGTGGTCGTCTATTCGAGCGCGGTCACGCGCTCGAACCCGGAGATCGCCGCGGCCGTGGAGCGCGCCGTGCCCGCCATACCGCGCACGGAAATGCTCGCCGAGCTGCTGCGCCTGAAGTTCGCCGTGACCGTCGCCGGCTCGCACGGGAAGACATCGACGACTTCGCTGCTGGCGTCGGTGCTCGCGCACGGCGGCCTCGATCCCACGGTGATCGTCGGCGGCAAGTTGCGCGCCCTGTCCACCAACGCCCGTCTCGGCGGGGGCCGCTACGTGGTGGCGGAGGCCGACGAGAGCGACGGGCAGTTCGTCCAGCTGCCCTCTTCCATCGCGGTGGTGACGAACATCGATATGGAGCACCTCGACTACTACGCCGGTCTCGAGGAGATCAAAGACGCGTTCGTCGCTTACGCGCGGCGCGTTCCCTTCTACGGCGCCGTCGTCCTGTGCGCCGACGACGCCAACGTGAGCGACATCGCGCCGCGCATCCAGCGGCGCAAGGTCACCTACTCGCTCGGCGGATCCGCCGACGTGTCGGGCCGCGTGATCGCGCGGACGCCGGCGGGTACGCGCTTCGCCGTGAGCCACGCGGGCGCCGCGCTGGGGGAGGTGGCCCTGGGGATGCCGGGCGAGCACTATGCGCGCAACGCCCTGGCCGCGGTCGCCGTCGGTCTGGAGATGGAGCTGCCCTTCCGAGTCATCCGGGAGGGGCTCGAGTCCTTCGAGGGCGTGGGCCGGCGTTTCGAGATCAAGGGCGAGACGCCGGGGGGCGTGCTGGTCGTGGACGACTACGGCCACCACCCCACCGAAATCGCCGCCACGGTGCGCGCCGCGGTAGAGAACCACGGGCGCCGGCTCATCGTGCTGTTCCAACCCCACCGGTACACGCGCACGCAGGCGGTCGCGGAGCGTTTCGCGCACAGCTTCGACGGGGCGCACGTGGTGTACGTGACCGACATCTATCCCGCCGGCGAGGCGCCCATCGCGGGCGTGACCGCCCACACTATCATCGAGCGCGTCGCGGCGGCCGGAACGGTGACGGTGCGCTACGCCCCTTCGATCGAGGAGCTGGTCGAAGAGGTCGCGCGGGCGGCGGCGCCGGGGGACATGGTACTCACGATGGGCGCCGGAGACATCTACAGGGCCGGCGACATGATCCTCGAACGATTGGGCGGGCGGTAGCGCCGTGGATCCGGAAGGGGAATGGGAAACGGTGGCGAGCGAGATGCGCAGAATCGTCGGGCCCGGTGGGGCTCGCGTCGACGAGCCCATGGGCCGCCATACCACGCTCGGCGTGGGCGGACCGGCGCGGCTGCTGGTGGAACCGGCGACGCAACGGCAGGCGGTGCGCGTGATGCAATGCGCGCGCCGGCTGGGAGTCGAGGCCATGGCCGTCGGCAAGGGATCGAATCTGATCGTGCGCGACGGCGGATACCCGGGCGTGATCGTGCGGTTGGGGTCCAAGTTGGCGAGGGTGACGGTGAACCGGACCACGGTGCGTGCGGAAGGAGGGACCTCGTTCGCGCTGTTAGCGCGGAAGATGACGCGCATGGGACGCACGGGACTGGAATTCGCCACCGGCATCCCGGGGTCGGTCGGGGGAGCGGTGTGGATGAACGCCGGGGCGTTCGGCGGCGAGGTCTCCGAGGTCGTGCGACGGGTGAAGATCGCAGACACCGCAGGCCGCGTGCGCGTCCTGCGCGCCGCCGATATCGCTTTCTCGTACCGTCGCACCGACCTCCCCGCGGGCTGTCTGGTGCTGGAGGCGACGTTTCGCTGCCGGCCAGGTGCGGTCCGGCGCGACGTCTACCAGCGCTCGTTGCAACGCAAGGAGACGCAGCCCATCGACGAGCGCACGTTCGGCAGCACTTTCGTCAATCCCCGCGGGGACTTTGCCGCGCGCATGATCGAGGGATGCGGGCTGAAGGGCAAGCGACTGGGGGGCGCCATGATTTCGGACAAGCACGCCAACTTCATCGTCAACATCACCGGCGATGCCCGGGCCAGCGACGTCGAGGCGCTCATCGCGCTGATGAGGTCCGAGGTCGAAAAGAAGTACGGAGTCACGCTCGACACGGAGGTAGTCATCGTTGGCAATCAATAAGACGAAACGGCAACGCCGCAACGATCTCCGGGCGCTGGCGGTGCGCCTTGCCACGGTCGTGTTTCTGGGCATGATGATCGTGGCGGCCCTGTACCTGTACGACCGTCTGACCACGTCGCCGCGGCTGGACATTGCGGCCGTGGAGTTCGACGGGCTGGCGCGCGTGGACGAGGTCGATCTGCGACCCCTCCTGGCCGACCTGTGCGGCCAGAACCTGCTGCTCGCGCCCCTGCGCAGCTACGAGGACCGGCTGCAGATGCACCCGCGCGTGGCGCGGGCCCGCCTCCGGCGGCTGCCGCCCAATCGCGTGCGCTGCACGATCACGGAGCGCGAACCGGTGGCGCTCTTGTACACGGACCGCTTTCTCGAGGTGGACGCCGAAGGCGTGGTCATGGCGGAGGACCGTTACACGCCGCTGTTGGATCTGCCCATCGTGGCGGGCGTGCCGGCCCGCGCCGTCCATCCGGGCCGGGCTTGCGGGGATCCGGGTCTGCGCCTGGCGCTCGAGGTGCTGCGCATCTGCAAGGAGTCCGGCGGGGGTTTCGTGGGCAAGGTCTCCGAGCTGCGCGTCTCCGCGGGCGGGGTGACGATCCGTTCCCTCGAGAACAACTGCGTGCTGGTGCTCGGTGACGCCGACCACGAGCGGCGGCTGCAGAAGTACTTCCTGCTCGAGAGCTGCATTGCGGAACGCGACGAGCGGGCGCGTCTGATCGACCTCCGTTTCGAGGATCAGGTCGTGCTCCGCGAAAAGAGTTGAACAAGAGGAGGTGGGCGACTTGAAAAGCGAGATCAAGATTCGAGCCAGCATCGACCTGGGCACCACGAAGGTGTCGGCGATGATCGCCGAAATGCAGGGTGATGTGCCGCGCCTCATCGGGGTGGGCACGGCGCCGGCGGATGGCCTCAGGCAAGGGGTCGTCGTGGATATCGATCGCGCGGCGGCGTGCGTGGCGCGGGCGATCAACGAGGCCGAGCACATGGCGGGACTGTCGCCGCGATCGTACAACGTGGGCGCGGCGGGCGAGCACGTGCGCGGCATGAACAGCCGCGGGGTAGTGGCAATCCCGAGCCTCGAACTCGAGATCGGGCCGACCGACGTGAGCCGTGCAGTCGAGGCGGCGCGAAAGTTTTCCTTGCCATACGATCGCGAGATCATTCATACCCTACCGCAAGAATTCATCGTGGACAGCCAGCGGGGCGTGCGGGCTCCGGCGGGGATGTTCGGGGCGCGGCTGGAGGCGCGAGTGCACGTCGTGACGGCGTCGCGACCGGCGCTGGACAACCTGGCCAAGACGCTCGAGCAGGCCGGCGCGGAAGTGGGTGAGATCGTCCTCGAGCCCCTGGCGTCGAGCCGGGCGGTGCTCACCGACGATGAGCGCGACATGGGTGTCGTGCTGCTCGACATCGGCGGTGGAACCACGGACGTGATCGTGTTCGTCGATGGGGGCGTGGTGGCCAGCGGGGTCATCGGCCTGGGCGGGACCAACATCACCAGCGACGTCGCCTACGGCCTGCGCACCTCGCAGGGACACGCGGAGGAGATCAAGATCCGCCACGGCTGCGCGCTGACGAGCCTCGTTGACGGCGACGAGACCATCGAGGTCGCGACGATGGGGTTCCGGGAGCGACGGCGGCTGGCCCGGCAGCTGCTCTCGGGGATCATCGAGCCACGGGTGACCGAGCTCTTCGAGCTCATCGGCGCTCAGATCGCGGAGAGCGGATTGAAGCCGGTTCTGGGCGCCGGCGTCGTGATCACCGGGGGTTCCGCCATGCTGCGGGGAACGCGCGAGCTCGCCGAGCAGGTATTCGACATGCCGGCGCGCGTCGGTTCACCCGAGCGCGTGGCGGGCCTGCGCGAGATCGTGGAGCACCCGCGTTTCGCGACGGGCGTGGGGCTGCTCCACGCCGTCGAAGGGGCGCAGGGGAGCGCGGGGGCAAGGAGCGCGGGCTCGAAGCGGCTCATGCATTCGTTTGGCCAGTTGAAGCGTGCGATCGCCAGCCTGATCTAGCCGGGACAAAGGAGAACCGACATGCGTTTCGAATTGGAAGAAGAGAAGAAGCTCACCGTATTGCGCGTCATCGGTGTCGGCGGCGCTGGCGGGAACGCGGTCAACCGCATGGTCGAGACCGGATTCAAGGGCGTCGACTTCGTCGCCGTGAACACGGACCTGCAGGTGCTGCGCGAGTCCAAGGCGTACCACAAGATCCAGATCGGCGAGGGGCTGACGCGAGGACTGGGCTCGGGGGGCGACCCCGTGATCGGGCGCCAGTCGGCCGAGGAGAGCGTCGAGGCCATCTCCGCGGCCGTGGCCGGCGCCGACATGGTGTTCCTCACCGCGGGCCTGGGCGGGGGCACGGGGACCGGGGCTTCGCCCATGGTGGCGCAGGCGGCGCGGGAGGCCGGCTCCCTCACCGTGGGGATCGTGACCAAGCCGTTCTTCTTCGAGGGCAACCCGCGCATGCGCCAGGCGCTCTCCGGGATGGCGGCCCTCGAAGAGTGTGTCGACACGCTCATCGTCATCCCCAACGACAAGCTCCTGGAGACCGCCGACGACGACACCACGGTGCTGGAGGCGTTCGCCCGCGCCGACGAGGTGCTCTGCAGCGCCACGCGCGGCATTTCCGACCTCATCACGCAGACGGGGATCGTCAATCTCGACTTCGCCGACGTGCGCAGCGTGATGAGGGACGGCGGCGCCGCGCTGATGGGCACCGGCGCGGCCGAGGGCCCCAACGCCGCCGAGGAAGCGGCGCGCACGGCCATTTCCAGCCCGCTGCTCGACGAGGTCTCGATACGCGGCGCCAGCGGCATCCTGGTGAACATCACGGGCTCGCCGACGCTGGGGATCAAGCAGATCAGCCGGGCAGCGACGATCATCAACAGCGAGGCGGGCGCGGGAGCGCACGTGTTTCTGGGCACGGTCATCGACGAGTCGATGGGCCAGCACGAGGTTCGCGTGACCGTCATCGCCACCGGGTTCGACCGCGCCGCGCTGGGCCAGCCGTCGGTGGTGGAGCTGCCGCGGGCGACCCAGCCGGAGCCGCCGGCGGTCAAGGTGCGAGCCCGAGCAGCGGA
>JAOTVO010000404.1 GCA_029863355.1 Candidatus Krumholzibacteriia bacterium | reverse complement strand
GGATTGGCGTGCCCAGCGCGGTCGTGGGGATGGCGTTCGTGCTCCTGTTCGGTCGCCGGCTGCTTCCGTGGCGCGAGGAAGTGAGCGAGGTGAACCGCGATCCGCGCGAGTACACGCTGGAGATGGTCGTGGAACCGGGCGGCGCGCTGGTGGGGAAGACGATCTCGCAGGCCGCGCTGCGCCACCTCCCCGGCGTCTACCTCATGGAGATCCACCGGCGCGGGCGCGTGCGTCCAGCGATCGGTCCCGACGAGCGCCTCGACGCGGACGACCAGCTCGTGTTCGTGGGCGTGGTGGACTCGGTCGTCGATCTGCAGAAGATCCCCGGCCTCAGACCGGCGACCACGCAGCTCTTCAAGCTCGACACGCCCCGCTCGGAGCGCTGGTTCGTCGAGGCCGTGATCTCGCACAACTGCCCGCTCATCGGCAAGACCATCCGCGAGGGGCGGTTCCGAAACCGGTACAACGCCGTGGTGATCGGCGTGGCGCGAGGCGGCGCTCGCCTGAACCGGCGCATCGGCGACATCGTCATGCAGGCCGGCGACGTGCTCCTGCTCGAAGCACTCCCCGCCTTCATCGAGCAGCAGCGAAACTCCAACGACTTCTACCTCGTCAGTCGCATCGCCGACAGCACACCCCCCGCGCACGATCGTGCGTGGATGGCGCTCGTCATCGTCGGCGCCATGATCGTGCTGGCGACGACGCAGGTGCTTTCCATTCTGCAGGCGGCCCTGGCCGCAGCCGCGGCGATGCTGGTGACGCGATGCTGCTCGGAAGAAGTGGCGCGCCGCCGCGTGGACTGGCAGCTGGTCATCGCCATCGCGGCCTCTTTCGGGTTGGGCCACGCGCTGCGCGATACCGGGGCGGCGAGCACGATGGCCGAGGGAGTTCTCTCGTACGCCGGCGATCGCCCCGTGCTCGCCCTGATCCTCGTGTACGGGATCACGATGGCGATCTCGGCGGTGGTCACCAACAACGCCGCGGCCGTGCTGATGTTCCCCCTCGCCGTAGCCACCGCCGAGCGACTCGGCGTCAACGTGCTCCCCTTCGCGATCGTGCTGATGGCGGGCGCGTCGGCCAGCTTCGCCACGCCGCTCGGCTACCAGACCAACCTCATGGTCTACGGCCCCGGCCGGTACCGCTTTGCCGACTTCTTCCGCATCGGCTTGCCGCTGAGTCTATTGTTATGGGCCGTCGCGGTGTTGGTGGCGCCGCGCGTCTGGCCCTTCTGAGCCGCGCGCCGAAGCCCTAGCTGCTTCCCGCCGGTTTTTTCTTTGCCCCGCCGCGCGTCCCCCGCTACCATCACGCCGTTCGATCGTCACCCCTTGACGCGAAACAGGAGGAGCTCGCATGACAGCACCGACGTCCGAGCGCGGCCAGTGGAGCTCGCGGACGGGTTTTGTTCTGGCCGCGGCTGGCTCGGCCATCGGCCTGGGCAACATCTGGCGCTTCCCCTACGTGGTGGGCGAGAACGGCGGGGCGGCGTTCGTCATGTTGTACATCGTGTTCGTGGCGCTGATCGGCCTGCCCTACATGTTCGCCGAGTTCGCCCTGGGGCGCGCGACCACGAAGAACCCGGTAGGCGCGATCCAGCAGGTCCGGCCGGGATCTGCGTGGCGCGCGGTAGGACTCCTGGGCGTGCTCACGGGCGTGGGTATCCTGTCGTTCTACGGCGTGATCGCGGGCTGGACGTTTGGTTACATCTTCAAGACGGCGGTGGGCAAGACGGGGGACTTCGAGGCCTTCGTCGCCAATCCGGCAATGGTACTCGCGCTCTTCGCCGTGTTCATGGCCATGACCACGTGGATCGTCTATGGCGGCGTCCAGGGCGGCATCGAGAAGTGGTCCAAGATCCTCATGCCGGTGCTCTTCGCACTGCTGTTGGCGCTGATCATCTACGCAAACACGCTGGAGGGGGCGTCGAGGGGGCTCTCCTTCTACCTGCAGCCCGATTTTTCCAAGGTCACGGGGCGCACGGCGCTGGCCGCGCTGGGGCAGGCGTTCTTCTCGCTCAGCCTGGGCATGGGCTGCATGGTGACGTACGGGAGCTACGCGTCCAAGAACGAGAACCTAGTCGTGTCGGGCCTGGCCATCGGGCTCTTCGACACGCTGATCGCGATCTTCGCGGGGCTGATCATCTTCCCGGCGCTCTTCGCGATGGGCCGGGATCCGGCGGCGGGCCCCACGCTGGTCTTCGTCGTGCTGCCGGAGCTGTTCGGCCGCATGCCGGGCGGGGTGATGGTGGGGGTGCTGTTCTTCGTGCTGCTGTCGGTGGCCGCGCTCAC
>JAOTVO010000403.1 GCA_029863355.1 Candidatus Krumholzibacteriia bacterium | reverse complement strand
CCACCACGACCTCGGCGCCCGCGCGCTTGAGGTTCGCGAGGACGGCGGGGACGAGGCCCACGCGCGTCTCGCCGGGAAACGTCTCCTTGGGAACGCCGATCACCACTGTCTTGCCTTCAGCCATCGGTTTCCTCCGATCCTCCTCTCAAGACGCTTGGCGGACGCACTCCGCCCGGTCCTGCGAACGATGAATGGAATGGTATCGAGTGTGTCAGGTTCGCCCCCCTCCACACGGCGTGGTCGCGGGGGTCGTCGATATGTCGATCAATCGGTATCCAGCTCGGATTTCGCCCCGAACCTTAGCATGAACGGGAAAGAATCCCAAGCCCAAAAAAGGACTCGAAACGGTTGAATTCGCACCACTTGGGGCCGAGATCGCGCGCCCGCGCGGGGACGGCGCGCGGCGTGCCCGACGTCAGCGCACGCCCGCGTGCGCGCACCAGATCCCGAGGGCCAGGAGCGCCCAGAGCGTGTCCTCGCGCGCGCCGTGATAGTGCGCGGGGGGATGGCTCAGCCAGCGCTCCAGCCCCGGGAGCAGGCGGCGAACCGGCTCCGCGTCCAGCATGTGCGCGCGCAGCCGCTCGCCGTCGCTGGCAAGGAGCTGCGGAACGTTGCCGAAGGGAAACCCGCGCTTGCCACGCGAGAGTACCGCCTGGTCCAGTCGCCCCCTTCCCCACCGGCGCAGGATCATCTTGGTGTTCGCCCGGCCGGGCAGGCGTGCCACGCGCTCTGCCGGTGGCAGCGTGAGGGCGAAATCGACGACGTCGCGATCGAGAAACGGCATGCGCAGCTCCGCCGACGCGTCCATCGCCACCGCATCGGCCCAGGTGAGGATGTTGGTGGAGAGGAACGTCGCCAGCATCACCTCCTGGATGCGGTCGAGCGCGCGCGCGCCGGTGCTCTGGGCGTAGAGGCGGTCGATCGTCGCGAACGCGCCGAGCACGGGTGGCGTGCGGTCACGCGCGCCACCCGCGGGGTTGCCAAACAGCGCGCGCAGATCCTCGGCTGCGAGTGGGCGGTGAATGAGATAGCGCGCGGCGTCGGGCACCGTGGCGCGCGAGGCGCGGCGCAGGCGGCGCCAGCGCTCGGCGGTCGGCTCGTGGCCGTAGACGTAGCGGTCGATCGTCGCGCGCATCCACGGCGCGGGCAGCCACGCGAGCGCGCGCAGCGCCGCGAGGCGGAAGCGGTCGTGGCTCAGCCGGTAGCCGCCGAGCACCTCGTCGCCGCCGTGCCCGCAGAGAAACACCGTCGCGCGCTCGCGCGCGCCGCGGATCAAGAGCCAGGTGGCCAGCGCGGCGCCGTCGCCGACCGGCTCGGTGAGTGAGCCCAGCGCGGGCTCCAGAGAGGCGATGCGGTCGCGGGCGGGCACGCAAACTTCGGTGGCGCCGTCGGCGTTCGTCCCGCCCAACGCGGGCCCCTCGCCGTCGGCCACGGCGGCAAAGGTGTACGAGGAGACGTCGCGACCCGTGGCGCGCAGCGCGTGCCGGATCGCGTGGCTGTCGATGCCGTCCGAGAGCAGGAGTGCGACGGGCACGTCGCTCACCAGGCAGCGCTGGGCGGCGCGCTCGAGTCGCTCACCGAAGGCCTCGGCGAGTACCCGCGAATCGCGCGGCGCGGCGGGGTCGCGGCGAAAGCGCGGCGCGTACCAGCGCGTCACCTCCACCCCGCCGGCGTCTACGCGCATGAGATGTCCCGGCTGGAGCTTCTCGACGCCGGCGAGGATGGTGCGCGGGGCGACCACGTAGCGCAGGGTGACGTACTCAACAAGCGCATCCGGGTCGATCTCGCGCGGCGCCCACGGCGCCTCGAGGAGCGCCGGGATGCTGGAGGCGAAGGCGAGCGCGCCGGCGCCGCGGTGATAGAAGAGCGGCTTCTCGCCGAAGCGGTCGCGGGCGAGCCACAGCCGGCGCGCTTCGCGGTCGTAGATGGCGATCGCCCACTGCCCCACCATGCGGTCCAGCGCTTCCGCCCCCCACCGTTCCCACGCCCACAGGATCACCTCGGTATCCGTGCGCGAGCGCCGGCGGCGCGCGTCGAGGCCGAGTTCATCCGCCAGCTCGGCGTGGTTGTAGATCTCGCCGTTGTAGGTAGTGAGGAAGCGCCCGGTAGCGCTCGGCATGGGCTGGTGCCCGGCCGCGGTGAGGTCGAGGATGGCCAGGCGGCGGTTCCCCAGCGTGACGGCGCCGTCGTGGACGACGCCCTCGTCGTCGGGCCCGCGGCGGACCAGGCGCGCGTTCATGCGCGCGACGACGCCGGTGTCGTCCGTATCTTCCGTAAAGCGAAAAA
>JAOTVO010000402.1 GCA_029863355.1 Candidatus Krumholzibacteriia bacterium | reverse complement strand
TGAAACGGCGATCCGCCAGGTCGAGCGGGTCCAGGTTGATTTCGAGGTTGAAGGCCGCGAGCTCGGTGGTGTACTCCGGCCCGGCCAGCCCTTCCAAGACCCGAAGCGCGGTCGGCGCAGGCCGCCAGCCCCGATCCACCAAGAAGAGTTCCTGCTCCGCGCCGATCCGGCGCCGGCCCGTCTCGATCCGGCCCTGAGCCAGCATCTGCTCCAACGCGCGCAGGTCGTTGAGCAGCGCCTTGGTGAAGACGCGAAACTCGTCTGGGCCGAGTTTCGGCGCGACCTCTAGAGTTCCCATGGGCCGGTTGGTCGGGGACGTGACGGGTCCGCCCGCCGGATCCGTCCTGTGCCAAGGTGGGTGCCGAGTCGTGGGATCTTCATTAAGAGAAGATGAAGTGTCCGCTGGGGTTCAGCCACCCCACAGGCGGAAGTAGAGTCTGAGGCCCATTCGCGCCGTCTTCGCTTTGGGGACTCGGCCGCCGCCGGCGCGAACGACTCCCTCGTAGCTCCAGTACGCCTCGACCGGAAGGCCGGGCTTCAGTTCACTTGTAGCGCTGGGGCTCCGGTAGGTAATGCCGCCGCCCACCACGGTTGCGCTGACGCTGCCGTCCAGGCCCAACTCGCTGGCGCTGACGCCGGCGATGGCGTTGCCCGCGGCGGCGTACTCATAGGTGTCCTCGCCGCGCGACCAGTAGCTCGCCCTTCCTTGGATGGCGAGTGTCGGTGTGATGGCGATGTATGGCTGGACGCTCACCCGGAGGATGTCGCCCGGGTCCCACCGGACGCTTGCCAGGCGGTTGGCGTACGGGACGGGCCGCTCCGGCGGCGTGACCCGTCGCTCCTGCGTCGACGCAAACTGCCGCGTGTAACTCCCCTCGATGCGCGCGCCGATCCGCCCGCGCCCGACGTCGGTAATGATGGCTACGGCCACGTCCAGTTGCCGGTCGCCGGTGCCGAGCCCGATCAAATCGTTCCAGAGCGGGCGGTAGCCGGTCGGCAGCCGAGCCATCACTTGGGCGTAGGTCCTGAAGCCGCCTGGTTTCCCGGGCCGGTCCCAGCGATCGACCAGGGCGTAGCTGGCCCCAATCTCGATGTCGCCCAGGAGAAACTCGAGCGACTCCGCGAGCGGCAGCGCCGCGATCGGGCCGGCCGGATTCTCCACGAAGTTGAGGTAGTCGGCTTGAGTGAGTGGGGTTGTAGGCAGTGGTAGTGCGCTCGAGAAGCCGGCGACACCGAGGGTCGCGTCGAGCGTGCTTTGGAGATTCTCGATGTTTCCGAGTATGGCGGCGCCTTCCGCGCTCGACGAAAGCGGCAAGAACGGCGCTGCCATTCCGGGAATCAACATGAGACCGGTGAGATCGTCCTTGAGCAGCGTGGCATCGCTCAGCGTCTGCTCGGCGAGCGCGCGGAGTGCCGGATCACTGTCGTATTGGCCGGCCAGCAGGTTGGTGTTCAGCGCGACGAGTGCATTGTCGAACTCGGTAAAGAATGCGATTGCCTCTGCGGGACCGGTTTGGGTACCGAACACCGGGTTGGCGGGATTGAACCCCGCGTTGGCACCACCGGCGTCGAACCGTTGGGCGGTCTGTACCCGTTGCCGCACGATGGGCACCGTGCCGAACAGCGTCAGCCGCTTGGTCAAGCCGAGTGCGAGGCCGATGCCCAGGGTACCGACGTTGGCATCGCCCTGGGTCGCGGTGCGCCCGATGCTCAGCCGATAGCTCGACGCGCCCGCGATCCGTCCGATGGTGGCCTCGGCCGGCAGCAGGTCCGGAAAGAACTCGGCACCGATTGCGGCGCGTTGGAAATCAGCGGTATAGACTTCGGTTGCGCCCCGGTTGAAGCGGCTGTCGAAGTTCCGGAACTCGCCGGTGATCTCGAAGCGCACGACGCCCGGTGGCACACCAATCGCCGTGAGTTGGGCGTGGGCGGGGGAGGGCGCGGCGGAGGTCAACGCCAGACCGAGGAGTAGTGAAGCGAGGGATTGTCGCACGCTGGAAGTTACTGGGAGGCAGGAAAGGCGGGAAGGCGGGAAGGCGGAAAGTCGGAAAGACGGAAAGACGGGGAAGACGGGAAAGACGGGAAGATGGAGAGGCTGGAAGACTTACCGACTGACCGCCTTACCATCTTCCCGACTGTTGCACAGCTTAGTTGCGACGGATGCCGCGAACCCGCATGTTACCCCACCGGCCCGGGTGGCGAAATGGCAGACGCAAGGGACTTAAAATCCCTTGGGGGCAACCCCGTGCGGGTTCGAGTCCCGCCCCGGGCACTGGTTGAGCGACGGCAACTTTA
>JAOTVO010000401.1 GCA_029863355.1 Candidatus Krumholzibacteriia bacterium | reverse complement strand
GCGGCGTGGGGCAGCATGGTTGCCGGCGAGCGCATCGTCGACGCGCGCGTGCGCGACGCGATCGAAGGCGTGCTCGACGACGTCGAGTCGGGCGCGTTCGCGAGCGAATGGATGGCCGAAGCGGAGAAGGGTCAGCCCCGGCTCGATGCGGGCATACGCGAAGAATCCCAGCACCCGCTCGAGCTCGCCGGCCGGCGTGTGCGGGCTTTGATGCCGTATCTGAGCGGGAGCAAGTCGTCGTGAAAGGAGAACACCGCATGCGGGGAAAGAGACTCGGGCGCGCCGTGCTGTTGACCACGATCGCGGCCGTCGCGGCAAGCTGCGGACAGGACGAGACGCCCGATCGCCGCGCGCTGCCCGACCACACGCCGTTCAGCAGGTCCGGTGAGGCGCGCGAGGAGCGCCAGCTCACCCAGGCGGAGCTGGACACGCTGCGCTCGTTCAAGCAGCGACTTCGCGTCACGCGTGACCAGTACTGGGACGGCCGCGGCGGCGTGTTCGGCAACGAGTGGCTCACCGTGTGGTACCCGGCGGGAAACCTCACGCCCACGCACGGCATGGCCGTGGTCGATCGCGTCGACCGTGCCCGCGGGCAAGCGCGCCTGCTCTTCGGCCGCGTGCCCGGCGAGATGCTCACCATCTTCTGCTCCGAGTCGATGGAGTCCTACGGTGAGGAGACGGGCCGGGAGTGGTGGCAGTACTCACGCATCGAGGGCGACAAGATCGTGCTGCAGCCGGTGGCCACTATCGCGCTGCGGGGACTGATCGAGATCGTGCCGGCGCGGGAGTACTACGAGTGGACCATCGGCAAGCTGTCGGCACGGAAGGCGCCCCGGTGGGTCGCGGAGGGCTTCGCGTCCCTGATATCCGGCGAGAGGGACGTGGTCGAGAGCTACGTAACCGAGTTCCCCGGTGATAACACCTTGCTGAGCCTTGGCGACATAGAGAAGGAGCTGACGCGCGAGAAGGACCGCAAGTCGACGCGCTTCGCCATCTTCAACGCGTTCCGCATGGTGGCGCGTCTCGTCGATGCGCACGGCGACGTCGCGCTGGCCGGATGGATCGCCGACCTCGGCGACGGCGTGAGCCGCGACGACGCGGCGCGGAAACGGTTCGGCAAATCTTGGGACGAGGTCGTGCTGGAAGCGCGGGCGTGGAGCGAGGAGGAGCCGCGGTGAGCGCGGGAACCCGCGTGCGTTTCGCGCCCAGCCCCACCGGCCACCTGCACATCGGCGGCGCCCGCACGGCGCTGTTCAACTGGCTCTACGCGCGCAAGACCGGCGGCGCGTTCGTGCTGCGCATCGAGGACACCGACGCCGAGCGCTCGACCCGCCAATCCTACGAAGCGATCCTCGACGCCATGACCTGGCTCGGCCTCGACTGGGACGAGGGCCCGGAGAAGGGTGGGGCGCACGAACCTTACCTGCAGTCCGCGCGCCAGGTCGTCTACAACCGCGAAGTGGAACGGCTATTGACGGCGGGGCGGGCCTACCGCTGTTTCTGCTCGCCGGCGGAGCTGGAAGAGCTGCGCGAGGAGACGCTGAGCTACGACGGCCGCTGCCGGCGCTTGCCCGAGGACGAGGTCGCCCAGCGCGTGGCGGACGGCGTGGCCCACGTCGTTCGTTACAAAATGCTGCCGGGAACGACGAAATTCTTCGACATCGTGCGCGGCGAGTTCGTTTTCGACAACGACGAGCTCGACGACTTCGTTATTCGCAAATCCGACGGGCACCCCACCTACAACTTCGCGTGCGTCGTGGACGACGCCAAGATGGAGATCACCCACGTGATCCGCGGTGACGACCACCTATCCAACACGCCGCGACAGGCATGTCTGTACAAAGCGCTCGGCTACCGACCGCCCAAGTTCGCGCACTTGCCCATGATTCTGGGAGCGGACCGGACGCGGCTGTCGAAGCGCCACGGTGCGACGTCGGTCCAGGAATTCCGGCGCATGGGATACTCGCCCGACGCCCTGGTCAACTACCTCGCACTCCTGGGTTGGTCGCTCGACGGCGCCACCGAGGTGTTCACGCGTCAGGCGCTGGTCGAGAATTTCTCGCTGAAGCGCGTATCGAAGAATCCGGCCGCTTTCGACGAGGACAAGCTGCGCCATATCAACGCCGAGCACTTCAAGCGGCTCGACCCGCTGGAAAAGGCGTCGGAGATCTACCGCAGTCTCGTCCAGGCGAAGGTGCTTCCGCCCGACTTCGAGCCCACGGAGTTCTGCGAGACCGACTTCGAGGGCACGGTGACGCTCGACGGCGTGGCCGACCCCGCGCAGCGCCGCTTGGTGG